>CAIYYE010000364.1 GCA_903930395.1 uncultured beta proteobacterium | reverse complement strand
CACCATCGACAGTGAGGCCGTCGTGTCGTTCATGCGCAATCAACGTGATTGCCTTAATTAAGACTCAACTTTAGCACATTGGATTGTGGGGAAAATACAAAAAGCCCAAGAATCATATAGTTCCTGGGCTTTTGGTGATTTTGCCGTTTTCCCTGGCTGTTGCTCAGGGCGTCTGGTGCTTAGCCGGCGAAATTGGCTTCGGCAAACGACCAGTTAACCAGCGAAGCCAGGTAGGTTTCGACGAACTTCGGGCGCATGTTGCGGTAGTCGATGTAGTAGGCGTGTTCCCAGACGTCGACGCAGAGCAGGGCCTTGTCGCCGGTGGTCAGCGGGGTGCCGGCGGCGCCCATGTTGACGATGTCGACCGAGCCATCGGCTTTCTTGACCAGCCAGGTCCAGCCGGAACCGAAGTTGCCGACAGCAGAGGTCTGGAAGGCGGTCTTGAAGGCGTCGAGCGAACCCCACTTGGCGTTGATGGCGTCAGCCAGCGCACCCTTGGGAGCGCCGCCACCGTTCGGGGTCAGGCAGTTCCAGAAGAAGGTGTGGTTCCAGACCTGGGCGGCATTGTTATAGACGCCGCCGGCCGGGGCCTTCTTGACGATGGCTTCGAGGTCGAGGTTTTCGTACTCGGTGCCCTTGATCAGGTTGTTGAGGTTGGTGACGTAGGCCTGATGATGCTTGCTGTAGTGGTAGTCAAAGGTCTCGGCCGACATGTGGGGGGCGAGGGCGTCTTTGGCAAACGGCAGGGCGGGCAGTTGATGTTCCATTTATGTTCTCCGTTGGGTTTGATGAGGGGTAAAACGAAAATTCTAGTCAGCTTCGGGGGCTGCGACAACCTGATTGACGGTGGCTTCGGCCGCACCGCTGGCAAACCTCAGCTTGAGCAGGTCGCCGGCGCTGAGTTGGGTGGCATTGCGGATGGCCCGTCCGTCTGCTCCGATGGCCAGTGTATAGCCACGCGACAGGACGGCGTGCGGGTCAAGCTGGCTGAGACTACTGGCGAGTGCATTTAGTTTCCCGGAATGTTGGGAAATTGCCCACTGGCTTTGTCGGGTCAGGCGGTATTGCAGGTGGGAGATACTTTCGGCCAGCTTGGCCGGCCGGGGGCGGGCGCTGTTGTAGCGCCGGCCAAGGGCTTCCAGACGGACGGCGCAATGATCGCTTTGTCGGCGCAGGGCGTGTTGCAATCGGCTGCCCAAGGTATCGATGTCGCGCTGGCGCTGACGCAGGCGCTCGGCCGGATGAACGAGGCGGGTGGCCAGCCAGTCCAGACGTTGCTGGTGATCGGAGAGCGTGCGGTCGATGCGGCGCCCGAGATGGCTTTCCAGTTGAGTCAGGCGGTCGAGCAGGGCGTCGCGATCAGGGCTGGCCAGTTCGGCGGCAGCGGTGGGTGTTGGGGCGCGCAGGTCGGCGGCAAAATCGGCGATGGTGAAGTCGGTTTCATGGCCGACACCGGCGATGACCGGAATGGCCGTGGCGCGAATGGCGCGGGCGACACTTTCTTCATTGAAGGCCCAGAGGTCTTCGATGCTGCCGCCGCCGCGACAGAGGATGATGGCATCGCAATCGCTGTGGCCGGCCGCGCTGACGGCTTCGGCAATTCTGGCGCCGGCACCGTCGCCCTGAACCGGCGTCGGAAAGAGCGTGATGCCGACGTGCGGGGCGCGCCGGTGCAGCGTGGTCAGCACATCGCGCAGGGCAGCGGCCTGCAGGCTGGTGACGATGGCCAGGCGACGCGGAAAGGCGGGCAGGGCGCGCTTGCATTCGGTGGCAAAGATGCCTTCCTTTTCCAGCTTGGCCTTGAGTTGCAGGAAACGCTCAAAAAGGTCGCCCTGGCCGGCCCGGCGGATGGCTTCGACATTGAGCTGGAACTCGCCGCGCGGTTCGTAGAAGGAAACGAGGACGCGGGCCTCGATTTTCTGGCCGTTCTCAAGTCGCCAGCCGAGCACTTGCGCCCGGCTGCGCCACATGACGCAGCGCACCTGGGCGGTATTGTCCTTGAGGGAAAAATAAACGTGGCCCGAGGCGGCATAGGTCAGGTTGGAGATTTCGCCGCCTACCCAGGTCAGCGGGAAGGCGGTTTCAAGGCAGTCACGTACCTGTCGGTTCAGGCTGGAGACACTGAGGATGGTGTTACCGACAGGCAGGTTGGGGCTGGGCATGGACAGATTGTAACCTGCGCGAGAAATTTTCAGGCAGTCGTTGACATCGTTTTGTTTTGTTAAGTGACTGATTTTTAAGGGGCTAAACGAAATGCCTTGTTTTTTGGCAAAGTGTAAAAAGTCCTTTCCTGAGTGGGAGTTAGCGTGCTTCACCACACTTCGTTCACAGACTTATCCACAGCTTTTGGGGATAAGCCGCGGCAAGCCCGTCATTTCGTCGCTTGCCCTGCGACGGAGGGCAGGGCAGAATTGCGGGCTGATATTCCTCCTAGGATCAATCCACGTGTTTGCTATCGTTCAAGCGGCCGGCTGGCCCATTTGGCCCTTGCTACTGGCCTCGGTCATTTCTGTGGCACTGATTATCGAGCGCATCGTTGCGCTGCGTCATTCCAAGGTGGTGCCGGCGGGTCTCCTCCAGCGCGCCGTCGGCGAGTTCAAACGCGGCGCCAGCAATGACAAGCTGCTCGAAGAGCTTGACCGTCATTCGCCGCTCGGTCGCGTGCTGTCCGCCGGCCTGCGCAACGTCAATGCCTCGCGGGAAATCATGAAAGAGTCGATCGAGGAAGCCGGCTCGGCCGTTTCCCACGAACTGAACCGCTACCTGACGACGCTCGGCACCATCGCTTCGATCAGTCCGCTGATGGGCCTGTTCGGTACCGTGGTCGGGATGATCGAGATTTTCGGTTCGCAGTCGCCGACCGGTGCCAACCCAATGCAACTGGCGCACGGTATTTCCGTCGCCCTGTACAACACAGGTTTCGGCTTGGTCATCGCTATTCCCAGTCTGATCGCCTGGCGGCATTTCCGTGCCCTGGCCGATGGTTTTGTCGTCGAGATGGAGCAGCAGGCCGTCCGCCTCGTCGAATACATGCATGGCGACCGGAAGTAAGCGATGAATTTTCAGCGCGGCCGCACCCGGGAAGAGCCGGAAATCAACCTCATTCCGCTGATTGACGTCTTGCTGGTCATTATCATCTTCCTGATGCTGACGACCACCTACGCCAAATTTTCCGGCCTTGAGATCAACCTGCCGACGGCCGATGCCAGCAAGCAGGCCGAGCAGCCGAACGAGATTGCCGTCGCGGTGACGGCCGGCGGCCAGGTGCTGATCAACAAGTCGCCCTTGGCGACCAGCGACGTCAAGAGCATCGCCGACGGCCTGCGCAGGGCAGCGGGCAGCCGTGAAGATCCGCTGATCGTCATTAATGCGGATGCCAAGGCTACACATCAAAGCGTCGTCGACATCATGCAGGCAGCGCAGACGGCCGGTTATCCCCATATTTCGTTCGCTACGCAGAATCGCTGATGTTGGCCCGCTGGCTACAGCGACAGTGGTTTGATCAACGCCGGCTGACGCCGGCGTTGTGGCTTTTGCTGCCGCTGGTCTGGATCTACGGCTTGTTGCGCACCTTGAATCGCCGGCTGGCCAGAACTCGTCGCCTGCCCGTCCCGGTCATCGTCGTCGGCAACATCATCGTCGGTGGTGCCGGCAAGACGCCGCTCACCCTGTGGCTGGCGCAGCAACTCAAGGCGCGGGGCTGGCGGCCGGGCATCATCAGTCGTGGCTACGGGCGCAGTGGCGATGGCGTCATTGCGGTGCATGCCGACTCCCTGCCCAGCGAGGTTGGCGACGAGCCCTTGCTGCTCGCCCGGCGCAGCGGGGTGCCGGTCCATGTCGGACGGCAGCGCGCCGACGCCGGTGCGGCGCTGCTCGCAGCCCATCCCGATGTCGATATCTTGCTGTGCGACGACGGCCTGCAACATCACGCCCTGGCCCGCGATGTGGAACTGGTTGTTTTTGACGCGCGCGGTGCCGGCAACGGCTGGTGTCTGCCGCTCGGTCCCTTGCGTGAACCGCTGACGCGACTGGCGACGGTTGATGCGGTAGTCGGCAATGGTTTTCAAGTGGATTTCCCGGTCGCGCCGCCGACTTTCTCGATGCACTTGCAAGCCGGTCGCTTTTATCGGCTCGGCGATCCGCAACAGACCTGCGCTGCGGACGATCTGCGGGGGCGGGGCAGGCTGCATGCGTTGGCCGGTATCGGTAACCCGGCGCGTTTTTTCCAGACCCTGAAAACGCTGGGCCTGGCGTGCGAAAACCATCCCTTTCCCGATCATCATTGCTATACGCCGGCCGATCTGACCTTTGCCAGCGATGGCATCCTGCTGATGACCGAGAAGGATGCAGTAAAATGTGCCGGACTGACGACGGGTGAAACTTGGGTTCTGCCCGTCGAGGCCGAGCTTTCGCCGGCCCTTATTGAACTGATTTTGGAGAAACTGCGTGGACGCCAGACTGCTTGATATTCTCGTCTGCCCGATTTGCAAGGGCAATCTCGAACACCGCAAGGCCGACAAGGAACTGGTCTGCAAACCCTGCAAACTGGCTTTCCCGGTGCGCGACGACATTCCCGTCATGCTCGAGGACGAAGCGCGACAACTGAACGCGGACGGGCAGTAATGTCCGGCATTGCCTTCAAGGTCGTCATTCCGGCGCGTTTCGCGTCGACCCGATTGCCGGGCAAGCCCCTGCTCGATCTCGGCGGCAAGCCTATGGTTGTCCGGGTGGCCGAGCGGGCGCGCCTGTCGGGAGCCGAGGAAATCTGGGTGGCGACCGATCATGCCGAAGTCCGGGCGGCTGCCGAGGCGCATGAAGTGGCGGCGCTGATGACGCGCAGCGACCATCCGACCGGCACCGACCGGCTGGCCGAAGTCGTCGAACAGCGAGGCTGGGGGCGCGACACCATCATCGTCAATGTGCAGGGCGACGAACCCTTGATCGAGCCTGAAGTCATCCTTCAGACGGCGCGCCAGCTCGCCGTCAGCGGCGCCGATATTGCCACCGTGGCACATCCGATCACCGACCCGGCCGATTTTTTCAATCCGAATGTCGTCAAGGTGGTGTGCCGGGCCGACGGCGATGCGGCGTATTTTTCCCGCGCCCCGATCCCGTATGCCCGCGATCATTTTGCCCGGGAGGCGGGCGGCGCAACCTTGCCGGCCGATTTCCCGGCTTACCGCCATGTCGGGCTGTATGCCTATCGGGCGAGCTTTTTGAAGGCGTTTTCCGGCTTGAGCGTGGCGCCGACCGAGCATTTCGAGTCGCTCGAACAGTTGCGCGCCCTGTGGCACGGCTACCGGATCAGCGTGACGTTGATCGATGCGGCCCCGGCGCCTGGTGTCGACACGCCCGAAGACGCAGAGCGGATGCGCAAACTGTTTGACCGGCCCGGAAATAGCGAGTAATTTTCCGCTTCTAGAGAACGGCCACAACTGAAGCCGATAACAAGAATTTTTTAGACAAAACCGAGGGATTTATCCATGAAATTGATTCTGTTGGGCGCACCTGGCGCTGGCAAGGGAACGCAAGCAACTTTCATCTCCAAGCAGTTCGGCATTCCCCAGATTTCCACCGGCGACATGCTGCGTGCTCAGGTCAAGGCGGGTACCGCGCTGGGCCTTGAAGCCAAGAAGCACATGGACGCGGGCGGCCTGGTGCCGGACGCTGTCATCATCGGCATGGTCAAGGATCGTTTGACCCAGGACGACTGCAAGAACGGTTACCTGTTCGACGGTTTTCCGCGCACCATTCCCCAGGCCCAGGCCATGAAGGATGCGGGCGTGCCGATTGAGTTCGTGCTCGAAATCGACGTCCCGGACAGCGATATCGTTACCCGCATGGCCGGTCGTCGTGCCCACCTGGCTTCTGGCCGCACCTACCACGTCGTGTTCAACCCGCCCAAGGTCGAAGGCATCGATGACGTGACCGGCGAGCCGCTCGTCCAGCGTGACGACGACAAGGAAGAAACCGTCAAGAAGCGCCTGGAAATCTACCATTCGCAAACCAAGCCGCTGGTCGATTTCTACGGCAAGTGGGCTGCCGAAGGCGACGCCAAGGCACCGAAGGTGCGCAAGGTCGCTGGCGTCGGCAGTGTCGACGGGATTACCAAGAGCGTTTTTGAAGCACTGAAGTAAGGGAACAAGATGGCGGTCAAAAATGCCTTCTACGCACAGTCAGGGGGCGTAACAGCCGTCATCAATGCCACCGCCTGCGGCCTGATTCAGGCTGCACGGCGGCATCCCGACAAGATCGGGAAAGTCCTCGCCGGGCGCGATGGCATCATCGGCGCCCTGACCGAGGACCTCATCGATACCAGTCTCGAATCCGACGAAACGATTGCCCGCCTGCGTCATACGCCGGGCGGCGCTTTCGGCTCCTGCCGCTACAAGCTGAAAAGCCTGGAGGAGCACAAGGCCCAGTACGAACGCCTGATCGAAGTTTTCAAGGCGCACGACATCGGCTATTTCTTCTACAACGGCGGCAACGATTCCATGGATACGGCGTGGAAGGTCTCGCAGATCGCCGAAAAAATGGGTTATCCGGTCGTTTGTGTCGGCGTCCCGAAGACGGTCGACAACGATCTGCCACATACCGACTGCTGCCCCGGTTTCGGGTCGGTTGCCAAGTATGTTGCGACCTCGATCCGCGAAGCCGGCTACGACGTGGCGTCGATGGCGCGGACCTCGACCAAGATTTTCGTCCTCGAAGTCATGGGTCGGCACGCCGGCTGGATTACCGCCGCTTGCGGGCTGGCGTCGGAGACGACCGGCGCGCCGCCGCATATCCTGCTGTTTCCGGAAGTGCCCTTTGATCCCGAACGCTTTCTGGCGCGCGTCGAGGAATGCGTCAAGCAATACGGGTATTGCACGGTAGCTGTTTCCGAAGGCTTGTCCGATGCCGATGGCAAGCTGATTGCCGAGTCGGGGACCAAGGATGCCTTTGGTCATTCGCAACTGGGGGGCGTCGGTCAGATGATCGCCCAGCTAATCAAGGACAAGCTGGGCTACAAATACCACTGGGCGCTGGCCGATTACCTGCAGCGTTCAGCCCGCCACCTGGCATCGCGCACCGATCTCGAGCAGGCCCATGCACTGGGCGTGGCTGCCGTCGACCTCGCGCTGCAGGGGAAGAATGCGGTGATGGCGACCATCGAGCGCAAGGCCGACAAGCCTTATCGCTGGGAGATCGGCGATGCGCCGCTGGCTGATATTGCCAATGTCGAGCGCAAGATGCCGGCCGAGTTCATCACGCCGGACGGTTTTCATATCACCGATGCCTGCCGGACCTACCTGCAGCCACTGATTGAAGGCGAGGAACCACCGCCTTATCGCAATGGCTTGCCGGATTATGTATGCTTGGGGAATATTTCGGTGCCAAAGAAGTTGGGAGTGTTCGCAGTCTGATTTTTTGTTAGTCCACAAGGGGGAGAGCAAATGAGTTCAGCATTGTTACTGGCGCTTGGTTGCGCTGTATTGGCCGTCCTGTATGGCTGGATTTCCAGTCAGCAGATCCTCGCATTGTCGGCCGGTAACGACCGCATGAAAGAGATTGCCAAAGCAATCCAGGAAGGCGCGGAGGCGTATCTGAGTCGACAGTACAAGACCATTGCAATGGTCGGCGTCGTGCTCTTCGTGGTCATTGGCATTATCCCCAAGCTGGGCTGGCTGACTGCCTTCGGCTTCCTGATTGGCGCCGTGCTCTCCGGTGCCGCCGGTTTCATTGGCATGAACGTTTCGGTGCGTGCCAATGTGCGTACCGCCGAAGCTGCCCGCCAGGGTATCGCGGCAGCGCTTGATGTCGCCTTCAAGGGGGGCGCCATCACCGGCATGCTCGTGGTCGGTCTCGGTCTGTTCGGCGTCGCCGGCTACTTCGCTTTCCTGAAATCGGTCAATGGTCCGGGTGCCGATCTCCATCATGTCATTGAGCCGCTGGTTGGTTTGGCCTTTGGTTCATCCCTGATTTCCATCTTCGCCCGTCTCGGCGGCGGCATTTTCACCAAGGGCGCCGACGTCGGCGCCGACCTGGTGGGCAAGGTCGAAGCCGGCATTCCCGAAGATGACCCGCGTAACCCGGCGGTGATCGCCGACAACGTCGGTGACAATGTCGGCGACTGCGCCGGCATGGCCGCTGATCTCTTCGAAACCTATGCCGTGACCGTGGTTGCGACCATGGTGCTGGCGGCGCTGATCATCAAGACGACGGCCGGTCTGGGTGAAAACCTGGTGCTCTACCCGCTGGCCTTGGGCGGTGTCTCGATCATAGCGTCGATTGTCGGCTGCTATTTCGTCAAGGCTACCGAGGGCGGCAAGATCATGGCTGCGCTTTATCGCGGCCTGATCGTCGCCGGTGTCCTGGCCCTGGCCTTTTACTATCCGGTGACTTCCTGGCTGATCGGTGCCGGCGCTACGCTGCCTGATGGCTCGGTGATCAACACCGCAACCATGTTCGGTTGCTCCGTCGTCGGTCTCGTGCTGACCGCGGCGCTGGTCTGGATCACAGAGTACTACACCGGTACGGATTACGCCCCGGTCAAGCATGTGGCCGCCGCCTGCCAGACGGGTCATGCGACCAACATCATCGCCGGTATCGGCGTTTCGATGAAGTCGACCGCCTGGCCGGTGCTCTCGGTCTGTGCCGCGATCTATGCTGCTTTCGCCATGGGCGGCCTGTTCGGTATCGCCATCGCCGCTACCTCGATGCTGTCGATGGCCGGTATCGTCGTCGCCCTCGACGCCTACGGTCCGATCACCGACAACGCCGGCGGCATTGCCGAAATGGCCGAGTTGCCGAAGGAAGTGCGCAACGTCACCGATCCGCTCGATGCCGTGGGCAACACCACCAAGGCAGTGACCAAGGGTTACGCCATCGGTTCGGCCGGTCTCGCGGCGCTGGTCCTCTTCGCCGACTACACGCATGGCCTGGAAGCAGTTTCCGGCAAGGTTTTCACCTTCGATCTCTCCAACCACCTGGTCATCATCGGTCTCTTCATCGGCGGCCTGATTCCCTTCCTGTTTGGTGCCATGGCCATGGAGGCGGTGGGTCGTTCGGCCAGCGCAGTCGTTGTCGAAGTCCGTCGCCAATTCAAGGAAATCCCCGGCATCATGGAAGGGACGGCCAAGCCTGACTATTCACGCGCCGTTGATATGCTGACGGTTGCCGCGATCAAGGAAATGATGATTCCATCCATCCTGCCGGTTGCCGTGCCCATCGTGGTCGGCTTGGTACTCGGACCGGTTGCACTCGGTGGTCTGCTCGTGGGGACCATCGTGACCGGCCTGTTTGTCGCCATTTCGATGACGACGGGCGGTGGTGCCTGGGATAACGCCAAGAAATACATCGAGGACGGCCACTTTGGCGGCAAGGGTTCGGATGCGCACAAGGCCGCAGTGACGGGCGATACCGTCGGTGATCCCTATAAAGATACGGCTGGACCTGCCGTTAATCCGCTTATCAAGATCATCAATCTGGTGGCACTGCTCATTGTTCCATTGATCGCCTGATCGGGTGATTTTTGAATAAAAGGCGGCCTGGTCCGCCTTTTTACATTTCTTTGAAATGCATTTGTCAAGCCAAGCTAGAATCGAAAAAAACAGAGGAGTGGCATGAGCAACGTTTCAAGCAAGTCAGCCGGCATGGGGGTTTCCGGCGTGCGAGAGGATATCCTGCATCACGATCCTCTATTGGACTGCCTGGTCGAACTGACACGCATCCATGGCCGCCCGAGTACCCGGGCAGCGCTGGTAGCCGGCCTGCCGCTTGAGAACGGTTCTCTGTCACCTTCCTTGTTCGGGCGTGCAGCCGGGCGTGCCGGACTGTCGGCCAAAGTGGTCAGGCGACCGCTGGCGCGTATCGATGACTTGCTGTTGCCTGCCGTTCTGTTGCTGAACAATGAAGAGGCCTGCGTTCTGCTCGGCTGGGACGAGGCCGGGCAAAGTGCCCGCCTGCTCTTTCCCGAAACGGGTCAGGGCTCGGTCCTGCTGTCGCGTGAAGCACTGGCTGAGCGTTATACCGGCATCGCGATTTTCGCCCGCCCGCATTTCCGGTTTGACAGTCGTACCCCCGAGATAGGCGAGGTCAAGCTGCGCCATTGGTTCTGGGGCGCCTTGGCCGATCAGTGGCAGGTTTATCGCGACGTTCTTGGCGCGGCACTGTTGATCAACGTGATTGCGCTGGCCATGCCCCTGTTCACAATGAACGTCTATGACCGCGTGGTCCCCAATCGGGCGATCGAGACCCTTTGGATGCTGGCGCTAGGGGTTCTTCTGGTCATCGGTGTGGACATGATGCTGCGGCTTTTGCGCGGCTATTTTCTCGATCTGGCCAGTGCGCGCATCGACATGCAACTGTCAGCTAAGATCATGGAGCGCGTTCTCGGCGTACGGATGGAGTCGCGCCCCTCCGCTGTCGGGGCTTTTTCATCCAACCTGCGTTCTTTCGAGTCGGTGCGGGATTTCATCACCTCCGCATCGGTCACGGCCTTCATCGATCTGCCGTTTGCCCTGTTGTTCGTGCTGGTCATCGCGATCATTTCCTGGCAATTGATCATTCCAGTCATTCTGGCCATCGTTTTCGTGGTCATCTATGCCTACATCCTTCAGCACAAGATGCATGCGCTGTCAGAAACGACCTATCGCGCTTCGGCCCTGCGCAACGCCACGCTGATCGAAAGTCTGACCGCACTCGAAACGATCAAGACCCAGGGGGCTGAAGGGGTCATGCAGTCGAAGTGGGAAAAGAGCGTGGCCTTCGTGTCGCGCGTCAATAACCAGATGCGATTCCTGTCGGCTGCCGCCACCAACGGGGCGATGGAAATCCAGCAGATCGTCAATGTGGTGGTCGTCATTGTCGGCGTTTACCTGATTGGCGACGGCAAGCTCAGCATGGGGGGGCTGATCGCCTGCACCATGCTGACTTCACGTGCGGTTGCGCCGCTGGGGCAAATGGTCGGTCTGCTCATGCAATACCACAATGCCAAGGTATCTCTCGCCTCGTTGGAACAGATCATGACCAATCCGGTTGAGCGGCCGGCTGATGCCAATTTCGTTCATCGGCCGGAACTGAAAGGGGTTATCGAATTTCGTGATGTTCAGTTCAGCTACCCAAATTCCCAGGTTGCCGCGCTGAAGGGGCTTACCTGCAAGATAAACGCCGGGGAGAAGGTCGTCGTTATCGGTCGTATCGGCTCCGGCAAGACCACGCTGCAAAAGTTGCTGCTGGGCCTGTATCAGCCAACGGAAGGTGCTGTCAGTATCGACGGGGTTGACCTCCGCCAACTCGACCCTGCCGACTTGCGCCGCAACATCGGCTATGTGGCCCAGGATGTCACGCTCTTCTACGGCACCTTGCGCGACAACATCGCCATCGGCGCACCCTATGCCGAGGACGCCGCGATCGTCGCTGCCGCCGAAGCCGGCGGTCTGACCGAATTCGTCAATCGCCATCCGGATGGTTTCGACATGATGATAGGCGAGCGCGGGGACTCCCTGTCCGGTGGCCAGCGTCAGGGCGTGGCGATTGCTCGCGCCTTCCTCATGGACCCGCCTATCCTGCTGCTTGACGAACCGACCAGTGCGATGGATTTCTCATCCGAGCAACAGTTCAAGGACAGACTGCGGCAAATCGCCGGGCACAAGACCATCCTTATCGTCACCCACCGTAACAGTCTGCTCGATCTGGCGACCCGGGTGCTCGTTGTCGATGATGGGCGCATCGTTGCCGACGGGCCGCGTGACCAGGTGATACAGGCACTGCAGAGCGGCCGGGTGGGGAGAGCATCATGAAGCGCCTGACTGCGGTTTTCAATGCGCTGCATGCCTGGCTGGAAGGCATCGCCCAACGTGCTGCACCCCGGGTCGAAAGAATTCTCGGCCGTCTGCCGAGCCGCGAGGAAATCGACGTCGTCGATTTCGCAACCGATGCAGATCTCGCCATGCTCCGCCAGGAGCCCCTGCGGGCCCGTGTCCTGTTGCGTTCGATCGGCGTTGTTTTTGCTGTCTTTATCCTTTGGGCTGCCGTGGCGCAACTTGATGAGGTGACCCGTGGTGAAGGCAGGGTGATTCCCTCCAGGCAAATCCAGATTTTGCAGAGCATTGACGGCGGCCTGGTGTCGGAAATCCTGGTCAAGGAGGGCGAGGTTGTTCAGCCCAACCAGTTGCTGATCAAGATCGACGAGACCCGCTTTGTTTCCTCGGTCAAGGAAAACCAGGCCCAGTATCTGGGGCTGGTTGCCAAGGCGGCACGGCTCCGGGCCATTTCCGAAGGCAAGCCGTTTGTTCCGCCGGCCGAAGTGCTCAAGGCAGACCCGACTATCGTCGATCAGGAGCGCCAGTTCTACGCGGCAAGAAACAGCGAATTGACGGCGGCTGTCTCCATTGCGCGCCAGCAACTGGCCCAGCGCCAGCAGGAGCTCAATGAAGCGCAAGCCAAGCGGGCGCAGGCGTCACAAGGCTACGAGCTGACCTCGCGTGAGTTGTCGGTGACCCGTCCGCTGATCAGTTCCGGTGCGGTTTCCGAAGTGGAGCTGCTGCGTCTGGAGCGCGATGTGTCGCGCTACCGTGGTGAGCGGGACATGGCTTCGGCCCAGATTTCGCGCGTTCAGGCATCGATCAACGAGGCGCAGCGCAAGATTGAGGAGGTCGAGCTGACTTTCCGCAACGATGCCAGCAAGGAGCTTTCCGAAACCATGGCCAAGCTCAATAGCCTGGCCGAAGGCAGCGTGGCGCTCTCGGATCGTGTCAAACAGTCGTCAATCCGTTCTCCGGTCAAGGGCACGGTCAAGCGACTACTGGTCAACACGGTCGGCGGCGTTATCCAGCCCGGCAAGGACATGATCGAAATCGTGCCGCTGGAAGATGCGCTGTTGCTTGAAGCGCGAGTCTTGCCCAGGGATATAGCCTTTCTGCATCCGGGGCAGCCGGCCATCGTCAAGTTTACGGCTTATGACTTTTCCATCTACGGTGGCCTTGAAGGCACGCTCGAACATATTGGTGCCGATACGGTCATGGACGAGAAAGGCAATGCCTTCTATACGGTACGGGTACGCACCAACAAGCCGGGATTCGGTGATGCCAATCTGCCCATCATCCCGGGCATGGTTGCCGAGGTGGATATCCTGACGGGCAAGAAGAGTGTCCTGGCCTATCTGATCAAGCCGGTTCTGCGCGCCAAGAGCGTCGCCATGACGGAGCGCTGATGAACCACTGGATCATCGATCGTGATGCCGTCCCCCTGCCTTCATGGCTTGAGGCCTTTCCGCAGGCGAAAATCCTGCGCGCTCATGAAGTTTCCCTGACTGCACTCGGTGGCTCCGCCATCCTGTGGTGTCGCCGTCGTGCCGGGGATGAGGCCGATGCCGTTTTGCCCCCTCTTCAGCTAGAGCCGGGGCAGTTTGCCGTGGTGCT
>CAIYYE010000363.1 GCA_903930395.1 uncultured beta proteobacterium | reverse complement strand
GCGTGAACCGCAGATGCAGAGCCGCCATCCGGGCAGTGATGGTAGCGGTGCCGCGGGCGCCGCCGCCTCGGTGACCGGCGACGGCAAGCTGCGCGCCTGGGAAAAGCCGACCGAAACCATGCCCCGCTTCAAGGAATCGGCCGGCTGGATCACCCGTCTGGCCATGTGCGCCGAGCCGCGCAACGGGCGTCTCTACGTCTTCATGCCGCCGACCGAAAAGCTCGACGACTATCTGGAAATCGTCGCGGCCGTCGAAGCGACCGCTGAAGAGATGAAGATGCCGGTCATCATGGAAGGCTACGAGCCGCCGTCCGATCCGCGCATCACGCTGTTCCGCGTGACGCCTGACCCCGGTGTCATCGAAGTCAACATCCACCCGGCCAAGAGCTGGGACCAACTGGTCGACCAGACGACGCACCTTTACGAGTCCGCCTACTACGCGCGCCTGACCACCGAGAAGTTCATGGTCGATGGTCGCCATACCGGCACGGGTGGCGGCAATCACTTCGTGCTCGGCGGTGCGACGCCCAACGATTCGCCCTTCCTTCGCCGCCCGGATCTGCTCAAGAGCCTGGTTGCCTACTGGCACAATCACCCCAGCCTGTCCTACCTGTTCTCCGGCCTGTTCATCGGCCCGACCAGCCAGGCACCGCGCGTCGACGAGGCGCGCAATGACAGCCTCTACGAGCTGGAAATTGCCTTCAAGCAGATTCCGCAACCGGGCGGTGTCGTCCAGCCCTGGCTGATCGACCGCATCCTGCGCAATCTGCTCACCGATGTGACCGGCAACACGCACCGTTCCGAGTTCTGTATCGACAAGCTCTACTCGCCGGATGGCCCGACCGGCCGCCTCGGCCTGCTCGAGTTGCGTGCCTTTGAAATGCCGCCGCATTCGCGCATGTCGCTGGCCCAGCAACTGCTGCTCCGCGCCATGATCGCCCGTTTCTGGGAGCAACCCTACGAGCCGGCTCGTCTGGCCCGCTGGGGCACCGAACTGCACGACCGCTTCATGCTGCCCTTCTACGCCGAGCAGGATTTCAAGGATGTCATGCAGGAAATGGCCGAAGCCGGTTATCCGCTCAAGGCCGAATGGTTTGCCCCGCACTTCGAGTTCCGCTTCCCGAAATACGGCGATTTTGCCGTCAAGGGCATGGAGTTCGAACTGCGTCACGCGCTCGAACCCTGGCATGTGCTGGGTGAGGAGGGCGGTGCCGGGACCACGGTGCGCTACGTCGATTCCTCGGTCGAGCGTGTCCAGGTCCGCATCAAGGGCATGGCGCCCGACCGCTACGTGCTGACCTGCAACGGCGTTCCCGTGCCGCTGCAGAACACCGGCATCAATGGCGAGTTTGTCGCCGGCGTGCGTTACCGCGCCTGGCAGCCGGCGGCCTGCCTGCATCCGACCATCGGCGTCCATGCGCCGCTCGTGTTCGACATCGTCGATACCTGGATGCAGCGTTCGCTGGGCGGTTGCCAGTACCACGTGGCGCATCCGGGCGGGCGCAGTTTCGACACCTTCCCGGTCAATGCCTTCGAGGCCGAAAGCCGTCGTCTGGCCCGCTTCTTCCGCTTTGGCCACACGCCGGGCAAGATGCAGGTCAAGGCGCCGGAGGTCAGCGCCGAGCACCCGTTTACGTTAGACTTGCGGCGGTTTTAATTTCACAACGGGTTGACCGCAGAACAGGCCGGAAACGGCCTGTTTTAGCTAGAAAAAGACTAAATGGCTCGCACCCTCCTCGCAATCTATCCCCATAGTCCTCGCCGCTACGACGAAATGTTGGCTGCCGACGGCTCCGTGCGTCCGCACTGGAACCAGTTCCTGAGCCATCTCGATGCGGTGACGCCGGAGGAAATGCGGCGCCGCCTCGATTTTTCCGAGCAGCGCATCCAGGAGAACGGCGTCACCTACAACGTGTACGCCGATCCCAACGGGGCCGACCGGCCGTGGGCGCTTGATCCGCTGCCGCTCATCATTCCGCCCGACGAGTGGGCCGAGCTGTCAGCGGCTGTCGCCCAGCGCGCCACCCTGCTCAATGCCATCCTCGACGATCTCTATGGCGAACAGACCCTGCTTGCCGAGGGCCTGTTGCCGCCGGCGCTGGTCTATGGCCAGCACGGCTACCTGTGGCCCTGTCGCGGTGTCAAGCCGCCGGGCGGGATCTGGCTGCACAACTACGCCGTCGATCTGGCGCGTTCGCCCAACGGTCGCTGGTGGGTCATCG
>CAIYYE010000362.1 GCA_903930395.1 uncultured beta proteobacterium | reverse complement strand
GCGTGCCTGGGCCTGGTAGAGCTTGTAGTAATGGCCTTCGATGGCCATCAACTGGTCGTGATTGCCGATCTCGACAATCTTGCCGCGATCCATGACAACCAGCCGGTCGGCCTTGCGCAGCGTGCTCAGGCGGTGGGCGATGGCGATGGTGGTGCGGCCCTTGACCAGATTGTCGAGCGCCTTCTGGATTTCCTTTTCGGTTTCGGTGTCGACCGCGGAGGTTGCTTCGTCGAGGATCAGGATGCGCGGATCGATCAGCAGGGCCCGGGCGATGGAGATGCGCTGGCGCTCGCCACCGGACAGGCCCTGGCCGCGTTCGCCGACCAGTGAGTCGTAGCCGTGCGGCAGGCGCAGGATGAACTCGTGGGCGTGGGCGGCGCGGGCCGCAGCAATGATTTCCTGGCGCGTTGCGGCGGGCTTGCCGTAGGCGATGTTGTCGGCGATGGTGCCGAAGAAGAGGAAAGGTTCCTGGAGGACGAGGCCGATGTGCTGGCGGAATTCGGCGACCGGCACCGAGCGGACATCGACGCCATCGATCAGGACCTGGCCTTCGGAAACGTCGTAGAAGCGACAGATCAGGTTGACCAGCGTGGACTTGCCGGAACCCGAGTGGCCGACCAGGCCGATCATTTCGCCCGGCTGGATGACCAGATCGACGTCGCGGGTGACCGAGCGGGTGCCGTAGCGGAAGCTGGCTTTTTTCAGTTCGAGCCGGCCGGTGACGCCGGACAGATGCACCGGGTTGGTCGGCTCGGGGACGCTGGAGACGTGGTCGAGAATGTCGAAGATGCGCTTGGTCGACGATGCGGCGCGCTGGGTCGCCGAGACGATGCGGCTCATCGAGTCGAGGCGGGTGTAGAAGCGGCCGATGTAGGCGAGGAAGGCGGTCAGCACACCCACCGAGCTCTCGCCCTTGGAAATCTGCCAGATGCCGAAAACCCAGACGACGAGCAGGCCGATTTCGGTGAGCAGCGTCACGGTGGGAGTGAACAGCGACCAGGTCTTGTTCAGCTTGTCGTTCATCTGCAGGTTGTGCTCGTTGGCGGCGCGGAAACGCTCGCCTTCGCGCTTTTCCTGGGCAAAGGCCTTGACCACGCGGATACCGGGGATGGTGTCGGCCAGTACGTTGGTCACCTCGGCCCAGACCCGGTCGATTTTCTCGAAGCCGGTGCGCAGCTTTTCGCGGACGAAGTGGATGAGCCAGCCGATGATCGGCAACGGCAGCAGGGTCACAAGGGCCAGCCACGGGTTGATGCTGAACAGGATGACGGCGGTCATCGTGATCATCAGCACATCGGTGGCGAAGTTGAGCAGGTCGAGCGACAGGAAAATGTTGATGCGGTCGGTTTCGTTGCCGATGCGCGCCATGAGGTCGCCGGTGCGCTTGCCGCCGAAATATTCGAGCGAGAGGCCGAGCAGGTGGTCGTAGGTCTGCGTGCGCAGGTCGCGGCCCATGCGCTCGGAAACCAGCGACAGGATGTAGGTGCGTATCCAGCCCAGGCCCCAGGCCAGTACAGCCGCGACAAGCAGGCCGCCGAGATACATCGTGACCAGCGGCCAGTCGATCGGCTTGCCGTTCTGGAACGGGATCAGCACCTCGTCCATCAACGGCATGGTCAGGTAGGGCGGGACCAAGGTTGCTGCGGTCGACGCCAATGTCAGGGCAAAACCCAGCATCAGTTGCCAGCGATACGGCCGGGCGAAACGCCACAGGCGGAACAGCGTCCACGTCGACGGCGCGACAGTGGCTTCGCGGTTGCACACCGGGCATTCGTCTTCACCCGGCGGCAGCGGGGCCTTGCATTTCGGGCAACAATCCTCGCTTGAGCGCAGGACGGGCTGGCCGCTGACAAGGCTGTCGCGGTGCAGGTCGAATTCGCTGATGACGCGAAGAGCGGCGAGGTTCTTGGCCAGCGTGTAGCGCCAGGTGGCGAGGCGGCCGTTTTCATCGACCAGTTCCAGCGCCCCGACGCCAGCGTGGTCGTTATGGCTCAGCGTCAGGCCGCCATGCAGCGGCCACTCGCTCCAGCCGGCTTCGCCCGGCGCACGGGCGAGCAGGCGCTGATTGGTAACGAGGACAAGGCCGGAGGCGAACTGCAGACGGTTATCGAGGTCTATCTCGACCCAGGCCTGGGTTGTTTCGTCGGCAGCCAGCTTTGCGTCCAGCTCGGCGGCCCAGTGGCTCGGGAGTGCCGGTTCGTTGCTGGCAGGGGTTTGTACATTTGCGGTCATGCGGGGAGTATACCGCAAGGGGTGTGTGGCTCGACCAACGGGCCGGTTTTACAGGGCTTGACGCACGTCAAGGTATCGCCAGCCCGCCTGCCGTTGAATACGGCGAAGCCAAGAACAAGGAATTCCATGTTTCGCATCTCCCAGTACATGCAGGAAATTGCAGCGCCAACGCCGCTCGGTCCCAAGCGCAATCCGCCCGGCCCGGTGGTCATCTGGAACCTGATCCGCCGCTGCAACCTGACCTGCAAGCATTGCTATTCGATTTCGGCCGATACCCATTTCCCCGGCGAGCTGAGCACCGAACAGGTTTATACGGTGATGGACGACCTCCGTGGCTTCAAGGTGCCGGTGCTTATTCTTTCCGGCGGCGAACCGTTGCTGCGGCCGGATATTTACGACATCGCCAAGCGCGCCAAGGCCAAGGGCTTTTATGTCGGGCTGTCGTCCAATGGCACGCTGATCGACGAGAGCAACATCGGCCGGATTGCTGAATGTGATTTCGACTATGTTGGCGTCTCGCTCGACGGCATTCGTGAAACGCACGATAAATTCCGTCGCCTGGACGGCGCCTTCGAGGCCTCGCTCAAGGGCATCCGGCTGTGCCGCGACCTCGGTCTGAAAATCGGCGTCCGTTTCACCATGACGCAGGACAACGCCCACGACCTGCCCGGCCTGCTCAAGTTGGTCGAGGATGAGGGCATTGACCGCTTCTACTTCTCGCACCTCAACTACGCCGGGCGGGGCAACAAAAATCGCAAGGATGACGCCCAGCACCAGTTGACGCGCTGGGCGATGGACCTGCTTTTCGAGACCTGCTGGGAATACCGGCAGCGCGGGCTGAACAAGGAGTTCACGACGGGCAACAACGATGCCGACGGCGTTTATTTCCTGCACTGGGTGCGCCGGCGCTTCCCCGGGCAGGCAGCGCATGTCGAGGCCAAGCTGCGCCAGTGGGGCGGCAACTCGTCGGGCGTCAATGTCGCCAATATCGATAACCTCGGCAACGTGCATCCCGACACCATGTGGTGGCATCACAATCTGGGCAACGTCAAGGACAGGCCGTTTTCGGCCATCTGGCCGGATACCTCGGACGCACTGATGGCCGGCCTCAAGCAGCACCCGCGCGCCGTCAAGGGGCGTTGTGGCGAATGCGCTTACCTCGGCATCTGCAATGGCAATACGCGTGTGCGAGCGCAGCAGATGACCGGCGACGCCTGGGCGGAAGATCCGGGCTGCTATCTTTCCGACGAGGAAATTAGCGTATGAGCTGGCGTATCCTGATCCCGGCCGGTTTTGCGGCTTACTTCCTGTTCGGTATGGCGCAACTGGCCGAAGCGGCCGATGTGGCGGCAAATTACAAACAGCATTGCGCCGCTTGCCACGGTGGCGAGCGTTTAGGCGGCATAGGCCCGGCGCTGATTCCGGAAAACCTGGCGCGCTTGCGCAAGCCGGAAGCAGAAAAAGTCATCCGCGAAGGGCGGGCGGCATCGCAGATGCTTGGTTTCGGCGACAAGCTGTCGGACGAGGAGATCAAGGCGCTGGTCGATTTTGCCTATACACCGATCAAACCGATGCCGGCCTGGGGCGAGAAGGAAATCGTCGCCTCGCGCCTCGTCCTTGAGCCCAGGCCCTTGCCCGACAAGCCGGTGTTCAAGGCCGACCCGCTCAACCTGTTCGTCGTCGTCGAATCCGGCGATCACCATGTCTCCATCCTCGACGGCGACAAGCTGGAACCGATCCACCGCTTCCAGTCGCGATTTGCCCTGCACGGCGGGCCGAAGTTCACGCCGGATGGCCGCTATGTCTTCTTCGCCTCGCGTGACGGCTGGATCACCAAGTTCGATCTGTGGAACCTCAAGGTCATTGCCGAAGTGCGCGCCGGCATCAATACGCGCAATGCGGCGGTGTCCGGCGATGGCAAATGGGTCGCGGTGGCCAACTATCTGCCGCATAGTCTGGTTATCCTCGATGCCGATCTGAACCTGAAGAAAATCCTGCCGGTGACCGACAAGGACGGCAAGATCAGTTCGCGGGTTTCCGCCGTTTACGACGCCTCGCCGCGCCAGAGCTTCGTGGCTGCACTAAAGGACGTCAAGGAAGTCTGGGAGGTTTCGTACAACCCGAGGGCCGACGCCATTCCGGCCGGCATGATCCACGACTTCAAATATCAGGAGGGTGCCTTCATCCCCGGCTTCCTGAATCCGCAACGCAGCCAGCTTGACGACTATCTCGACGATTTCTATTTCACCCAGGGCTACGACGAAGTCATGGGGGCTTCGCGCAACGATGCCAAGGCGGCGGTCAGCGGCCAGGTGGTCAACCTCGACGCCCGCAAGAAAATCGCCGACCTCGAACTGCCCGGCATGCCGCACCTCGGCTCCGGCATCAGCTGGGCATGGAAGGATGAGGCCGGGCAGGTGAAAACGGTCATGGCGACGCCCAATCTCAACGAGGGGGTGATCAGCATCATCGACATGAAGACCTGGAAAACGATCAAGCAGATCAAGACACGCGGCCCCGGATTTTTCATGCGCAGCCACGAAAACAGCCGCTATGCGTGGACCGATTCAATGATGAGCAAGGCCTTCAAGGACACCATGCAGATCATCGACAAGGACAAGCTCGAAATCGTCGCCGAACTCAAGCCGGAGCCGGGCAAGACCTTCGCCCATGTCGAATTCACCAAGGACGGCAAGTACGTGCTGGCCAGCCTGTGGGAAATGGACGGCGCACTGATCATCTACGATGCCGTGACGCTCAAGGAAGTGAAGCGTCTGCCGATGAAGAAACCGGTCGGCAAGTACAATGTCTGGAACAAGATCAACAAGTCGGAGGGCACCAGCCACTGAGCGTTGCGCCGGGTGACTGGCGCTCCGGCCCGGTGCTGGTCAGTAGCGTCGAACCGCCCCGCCGTTGTCGATGCGCAGGCGGTCGCCGACGCGCAGATCGACGAAATCGGTATTCTGGATCAGCGTCTGGTAGCCGCCGTTTTCCATGCGGATGGTGAGCCGGAACTGATCGCCCTGCGGCTGGCTCTGCCGTTCGATCTGATGCCCGATCAGGGCGCCGCCAGCCGCGCCGATTACGGTGGCCGC
>CAIYYE010000361.1 GCA_903930395.1 uncultured beta proteobacterium | reverse complement strand
GATCCATTCACGCGTTTCGTGGATGTTCTTGCCGGTGGACAGGTCCATCACGGTGTCGCCGCCCCAGCGGATCGACCAGGTCATTTTCTCGACTTCTTCCTGAATGCTGGAGCCGAGGGCCGAGTTGCCAATATTGGCGTTGATTTTGGTGAGGAAGTTGCGGCCGATGATCATCGGCTCGCTTTCCGGGTGATTGATGTTGTTGGGGATGATGGCGCGACCGCGGGCGATTTCGCTGCGCACGAACTCCGGAGTGATTTCTTCCGGGATGCTGGCGCCGAAGTTCTCGCCCTTGTGCTGGCGACCAAGCAGGGCGGCCATTTTTTCGCCCATCTTGCCGGTGGCGCGCAGGGAGTCGATATAGGCGCGGCGGTTGTTGTTTTCGCGGATGGCGACGTATTCCATCTCGGGAGTGATGATGCCCTGGCGGGCGTAGTACATCTGCGAGACGTTCTTGCCGGCCTTGGCGCGCAAAGGCTTGCGGTGCAGGCCGGGGAAGCGCAGTTCGTCGAGCGCCTTGTCATCGGCACGCTTCTGGCCGAATTCGGAAGTCAGACCGGGCAGTTCCTCGACGTCGCCACGTTCGGCGATCCAACCGGCGCGCAGAGCGGGCAGACCGTTGCGGATGTCGATTTTGGCGGCCGGGTCGGAATAGGGGCCGGAACAGTCGTAAACGTAGATCGGGGGGTTCTTTTCGCCACCAAAAGCAGTCGGCGTATCGGCCTGCGAGATTTCCCGCATCGGCACGCGGATATCCGGACGCGACCCCTCGATATAAATCTTGCGGGAATTCGGCAGCGGCTTGACGGCGGCCTCGTCGACGTGGGCGTTGGCGGCGAGAAACTGTTCGGTGGCGTTCATTGTTCTTCCTTGCGTGGGAGCAGCGGGTAAGACGGGCAAGGAGCGCGGTGGTTCCACCGGAGCGGAATTCGTTTCCCTACGCCGGCATGACCCGGTCAGGTTCGAAGGGTTTTTTCTCAGCCCACACAGTTCGGGCACCCCTAACGAGAGGCTGCAAGTTACTGGAAATGCAGGCAAAATGCAAGGAATGGCAAAACGCGCTCAAGATTTCCAGAAATCAGCCGAAATATCATCGACAAGCGTCAGAATTTAAAAAGAAAACGAGGGAACCAAGATGCGTCTACTGATGATCGCCAGCCTGCTGGCTGCCCTGCCTTGGGCTGCCGCTGCCGCGCCCACGTGGCAAACCATTTCGTCCGAGCCGGGAAAGCGTATCGAACTCGACCGGACCAGCCTGAAGCGCGACGGGGCAAGCGTTCAGGCCCAGGGCCGCGTCGTCCTCGAACGCGAACTGATCGACGGCAAATCCGGCTCAGGCTATCGCGTCATCGAGGCGATTACCCGTTACGACTGCACGACACGCAGCGCCAACACGATCAAGCGAATTTTCAAGAAGAACGAAACCGACGTCATTCGCGAAGAAGACATCAAGGGCAACGACCTTCCTGTGCGCACCGGCACGCTGGACGACAAGGTATTGCGCGAAGTCTGCCGGCCGCCCAAGGAAGGCGTGACCGAAGTTGCACAAAAGGCCAATGAAGCCGCCGCCCAGCTGAAAGCCGCCAACGAGGCGATGCTCAAGAAGGAAGCTGCCAAGTCCGAAAAGCCGGAAATACTCAAGGCTGCCGATGCTGGCCACGGCCACAGCAAAGCCGAAGCGCCTGCCAAGGACGCCGAACACGGCAGCATCCCGTCGATCAGACCCAACCTCAAGGCCGCCATGGAAGGGGCCAAGGAAAGCGCTCCCCCACCGCCGCCTCCGCCGCCGCCAGCCAAAGAAGCGGTGCCGGTCAAACCGTCGACCGTCATTGTGCACACGTCCGCCCACGCTCCCGCCCCGAAGCCAAAAAAGGCGCCCCGACCCGCGGGCTACATGCTTGAACTGGCGCACAGCGAACCGGCCATGCAGCACGCGCACATCCATTGGGATTACGAAGGCGCCGGCGGACCGGAAAACTGGGCCAAGCTCGACGAGAAAAACAAGGTTTGCGCCATCGGCGCACGCCAGTCGCCGATCGACATCAAGGATGGCATCAAGGTCGATCTTGAACCGATCAAATTCACTTACCGCCCATCGACCTTCCGCATCGTGGACAACGGCCACACCGTCCAGGTCGAAGTCGGCGACAGTTCGATTTCGCTGACCGGCAAGACCTACGAGCTGATCCAGTTCCATTTCCATCGTCCGTCGGAAGAGAAGGTCAATGGCCAGCGTTTCGACATGGTCGTCCACCTCGTACACAAGGCTGACGATGGCCAGCTTGCCGTCGTCGCCGTGCTGCTTGAACGCGGCAACGAAAATCCCTTCATTCAGACGCTGTGGAACAACATGCCGCTGGAGAAGAACCAGCCGGTGGCGCCGCCCAGCATCACGGTCGACCTCAACGCCCTGCTCCCCGCCTCCCGCAACTACTACACCTACATCGGCTCGCTGACCACGCCGCCCTGTTCGGAAGGGGTTTTGTGGCTGGTCATGAAGCAGCCGCAGCAGGTTTCCCAGGATCAGATCAACATCTTCAGCCGGCTGTACAAGAACAATGCCCGCCCGATCCAGCCGGCCAGCGGTCGCCTGATCAAGGAAGGTCGTTGACCGTCCGGCGGTGACGATGGTAACTTAATGACTTGCAAGTCATTAAGTTACCATGCCAGCCACGCCCCCGCCTCGTAAACGCCGCAAGGAAGCCCGCCCCTCCGAACTACTGGAAGCGGCGCTCGGCCTCTTTGTCGAAAAAGGTTTCGCCGCCACCCGCCTCGAAGACGTTGCCGCACTGGCCGGCGTCTCGAAAGGGACGCTCTACCTGTATTACGAGAACAAGGAAGCGCTCTTCAAGGCAGTGGTTCAGGAGGGGATAGTCCCGGTCCTCGCCGAAAACGAGGCCCTTGCCGCGAAACACGTCGGCTGCAGTTTCGAATTGCTGGAAATTCTGCTCAACAACTGGTGGACAAAGATCGGCCAGACAGCCTACGCCGGCATTACCAAGCTGATGGTGGCCGAAGCGCGCAACTTCCCGGAACTGGCGGCCTTCTACTACGACAACGTGATCAGCCGCGGTCGTGCCCTGATTGGCGGCGCCCTGAAGCGCGGCATGGAGCGCGGCGAATTCCGCAGCCTGGATGTCGAAACCACGGTCGACGTCGTCATCGCCCCGATTCTCATGCTTTTGATCTGGCGTTTTTCGATGAATTGCTGCCAGAACGGCGAGAGCGATCCACAGACGTATTTGCGCATCCACATGGACCTGCTGAAGCAGGGTTTGCGCAAGCTGGAAAAAGAGAGTCAGGTATAATTTTGTTTTGTCGGAATCAATATATTAGCCTGTGCTAATATTTCGTCTGCGGAGACCCCAATGAACATCGAGCAAGCACGCTTCAACATGATTGAACAGCAGATCCGTCCCTGGGATGTTCTGGATCCGCAGGTTCTCGACCTTCTTTTCGTCGTCAAGCGCGAAGATTTCGCGCCGGCCGCCTATCGCAACCTGGCTTTCGCCGACATGGAAATCCCGCTCGGCAGCGGCCAGATGATGCTGGCCCCGAAGATCGAAGCCAAGATGCTGCAGGAACTGGGCCTCAAGAAAACCGACAAGGTCCTCGAAATCGGCACCGGCAGCGGCTACATGGCCGCCCTGCTGGCCGCCCG
>CAIYYE010000360.1 GCA_903930395.1 uncultured beta proteobacterium | reverse complement strand
GGTCCAGGCAATCAGCCGGCTTTGCTTCTGGCCCTGCGCCATGGGGATGATGCGCGACTCTACGACCTTGGCCTTCTTGAGCGCCAACTCGATGTGCGGCAGGTTGTCGCCCTGCGAGAGCAGGCTGGTGAACCACATCACACGCTTGGGGATGTTGCAGCTTTGCTCGATCATCAGCTTGACGAAGGCGCGCTCGCCGCCGTTGCACCACAGCTCAGCCCCACCGCCGCCGAAGTTGAGGCGCGGCTCGGCGGCGCCACGCTTGGCACCCGGCTTGTTGAGGTTGTTCCACTTGCGCTGGCTGACGGCATGCACATCATCCGGCGAATTGTGGAAAGGCGGGTTGCAGATCGACAGATCGAAGACTTCGCCCGAGCGCAGCAGGCCGGTGTAGATGTTCTCCCAGACGGTCTGGTGGCGCAGTTCGATTTCGCCGGAAAGTTCGGGGTTCTTGGCAATGATGGCCTGGGCGTTGGCCAGCGCCGCTTCGTCAATATCGACGCCGAGAAAGGACCAGCCGTATTCGGCATGGCCGATCAGCGGATAGACCAGGTTGGCGCCGGTGCCGATGTCGAGCACGCGCACGCCGGGGCCGCTCGGGATGTTCTTCTTGTTGCAGGTGGCGAGGAGGTCGGCGACGCCGTGCAGGTAATCGGCGCGACCGGGGATGGGCGGGCACAGGTAACCGGCCGGAATGTCCCAGCCCTTGACGCCGTAGTGGTGCATGAGAATCGCCCGGTTGAGCATCTTGACCGCAGTCGGGTTGGCGAAATCTATGCTCGGCGTACCGGCCTGCGTTGTCTTGATGTGCTTGGCGAGCGCCGCCGAAGTCGCAGCCAGCGCGGCAAAATCGTAGCCCTCGGCGTTCTTGTTGCGGGGATGCATGGTCGTCTTTCCTTCAGCGGGGACGGGATTGTCCCACGAAAGACTGTCGCAAGCACGACAATGGGCCATCGCTGCATGTTTATGATTATTGGCCGCTTTTTCCGCCGGGGCGCAAGGCACAAAACTCGCTTTGTCTGAAGCATCGGATCAACAGGGAGGCGGCCCATGAAGCTGCATATCGACCGGCGGCACATCGAAGCCATGATGCAGGCTTTTCCGCGTCTGGCCTTCGCACGCGAGCAACTGCGCTTCGGCAATCGCGTTGAAATTGGTTTCAACCAGCTTGAAGACGGTGAGCTGGATCTGCTGCAAAGCCTCTACGCGGCGGGCGACAGCGAACTGCGGGCGAGGGCGGCGCAGATTGCCACCTTGCGTCAGGCCCTGCACGAAGGCGGCAAGCGCTTCGAAGCAGATGAACTGGAAATGGCGGTACCGGCCATCGCCCGCTACCTGGCCGAGAACGCCGCACGTGGCTGGGTGTTTTCCGCCGGCATCACGGGCAAGCCGCTGGCCTATGTCGTGACGCGGCTCGATTTCACGCCGCCCTCGGAGGAAGAAACCGGGAAGATCTTCATCGAATTGAAAGCCAACGCCAAGGCCCGCCTGGCCACGGCAACGTTGCGCATTTCCGGCCCCGACATCGCCGGCCGGACGATCCCCGAAGTGTTCGCCGCCAAGGGTTTCGTCAAGGAAACGCCGGCCTTGCTGGCCAGTTACGACGAAGGCGTCGAACGCTATTTCGACTGGCGGGGCCAGTACGGTGCGCAGTTTTCGGGGACGGGCGTCGGCTACTTTGCCGAAAATCCGACGGCGACGCACCGTGATACGGATTATTCGCGCAAGGATCAGATCATCCTTTCGTCGACCGGCAGCCCGGCTCGCCTGGTCAACGACGAAAGCATCCTCGGCGAACGCGTGCTGGCGCTCGATGCGACCGGTGACATCATGGCCAAGTTCGTCCGCCGTGTCGCCCGCAATTCGCGGCTCTCCGGCAAGGAAGAGGCGGAAGTCGAGGCAACCCAGGCCGGTATTGCCAAGGGCTTGTTCACCGAGCTGCCCGTGCATTTCTACATGCTCATGTTCCACCTTGATCTGCACCACTACGTCTGGGTGCACGTCGATGACATGCAGCCCTACGCCTACCAGCCGGAACTCAAGACCAAGCTCGTCCTGCCCCCCGAGCAGACCGACCTGATCGACATCCTGACTGCCGAGATGGACGTCCTCATGGACGACATCGTCGCCGGCAAGTCGGGTGGCACGACGGTCTTGTGCGCAGGGCCACCCGGTGTCGGCAAGACGCTGACCGCCGAGGTGTACGCCGAAATCATCCGCCGGCCGCTCTATCGCGTGCATTCCGGCCAGCTTGGCCTGAACGTCGCGGCCATGGAAACAGCCCTCAAGGAAGTGCTGACCCGCGCCCAGCGTTGGGGTGCCGTCATGCTCATCGACGAGGCTGATGTCTACATCAAGAAGCGCGACGACAACATCACGATGAATGCCGTCGTCGGCGTTTTCTTGCGCGTCCTCGAATACTTCAACGGCCTGCTTTTCCTGACCACCAACCGTGTTGATGACATAGACGAAGCCATCGTCTCGCGCTGTATTGCGCTGATTCGTTTCTATCCGCCGGACCGCGTCGACCGCCGGAAAATCTGGGGCGTCATGGCTGCCCAGTTCGGCCTCGATCTGGCACCGGCGCTACACGACCGTCTGCCCGACATCTTCCCTAAAGCCTCCGGCCGCGACATCAAGGGGCTGGCCAAGCTGGTGGCGAAATACTGCAGTCAGAAAGCGGTTTTGCCGACGGAGGAGGTGTTTCGCCGGTGCTCGATGTTCCGCGCCATGGATCAGGCGGAGGTGGGCTGAGCCGGGGGCTATTTGCCGACGTTTTTCAGTCGCTGTATGGCCATCGTCAACTCGGCGACTGACCTGATGTTCATTTTGGACATCACGTTGTGTTTATGGACTTTTACCGTGCTTTCAGTGACCGCCAGGTCATACGCGATGGCCTTGTTCTGCTTGCCCTGGGCGACGGCGAACATGATCTGTTTTTCGCGTGTGGTCAGGGTGTCGAAGCGTAGCCGCAGATTGGCCAGTTCGCTGCGCTCATTCACGGTAGCGCTGACCCGCAACAAGGCGGCGGTGATTGCCGCCAGAAGGTCGGTGTCAGCGAAGGGCTTGTTCAGGAAATCGATGGCGCCCGCCTTCATGGCGCGAACGGCCAAAGGCACGTCGCCATGACCGGTAATGAAGATGATCGGTATCTCGCATCCCTGCGCCATGATCTTCTCCTGCAAGGCCAGCCCATCCAGACCGGGCATGCGCACATCGAGGACCAGGCAGGAGAAATCGATCAGTTGCTCCTGGGCGAGAAAATCGAAGGGCGAGGCGAATACTTCGACTGCCATGCCGGCCGAGCGGATCAGGCTGCTCAGGGATTCACGAACGGAGGCATCGTCATCGACGACGTAGACGAGGGGGGTTTTCGAAGTCAGACTGGCAGTCATTGGCTGATCGGAATATTGAAGACGAAATTTGCGCCGGCGCCGGTCGCCGTTTCGAGCCGAAGGCGTCCGCCATGGTTTTCGATGATGGAACGGCTGATTGCCAATCCCATGCCCAGACCGTCGCGTTTGGTCGAGAAGAGAGCATCGAAAATCTTCTCGCCCATGGCCTGCGGGATGCCCGGCCCCGTATCGCTGAAGCGAAATAGCGCACCTTCGGTCGGATTGGCCGTGACCGAAATGCTCAGAACACGTGCTTCCAGCATCTGGTCGCGCATGGCATCGATGGCATTGATGACAAGATTGAGCATGACTTGCTGCAACTGAACGAGGTCGGCCTGCAATATCGGCAGGTTCGGCGCGATCGCTACATGCACCTGAACGCCCGATTCCTGCAACGGCGTTTGCAGCATGAGCAGGAGGTCTTCGATGATGCTCCGGGCGTTGAGCGTTTCCCGCTTGATGCCGCCCATCCTGAGGAAATTCCGGATGCGGGTAATGACCTCGCCGGCCAGGCTGGCATCCCGGTTAACCCGCTTCAATGCCGCCACCACCTCGTCGAAATCCGGTTTTTCCCGAGCCAGCCAGCGCAGCGCCGCCTGGCTGTTGGTGGCGATGGCCGAAAGCGGCTGATTGACTTCGTGGGCAATTGACGCCACCAGCTCGCCCATGGTCGTGAAACGCGAAACCCTGGCCAGTTCTGCCTGGGTTAGCGCGAGCGAATTCTCGGCCTGCTTGCGCGAACTGACGTCCTCAACGATCACGGCCAGCCGGGGACCTTCCCGGTCAACAGCGGGAATCAGCGAAGCACTCACATTGGCCCAGAGGAAGCCGCCGCCGCGTTTTTCATAGCGTTTCTGCACGTGGTAATTCTCGATCATGCCATCGAAAAGGCCATGCACGTTCCGTTTGGTCATCGCCCGCTGAGAGGCCTCGGAAATATCGATGAACGACACGCCCACAATCTCGGTTTCGTTGTAACCGAGCATTTTCTGCAGGGCGGGATTGGCATTCAATATTCGCCCTTCGCGATCGGCCAGCGCAATGCCGACCGCCGTGTTTTTGTAGAGGCCCAGCCAGCGTCGCTCCGAGATCTGCAAGGCGACCAGACCATCCTGCAGGGACTTGCGGCTGGCGACCAGGCCGGCCGTCAGTTCGCAGACGTCGGACGCCTGTGAATTGAGTTCCTTCTGAAGAATGTCGACCGTGCGCTTGACCATGATCAGGTTGCGCACCCGCGCCCTCAGTTCCTGCGGTGAAAATGGCTTGGTCAGATAGTCCTGCACCAGTTCTTCGAGCAAGGTCTCGCGCAGCGCATCGTCGGCGCGCGCCGAGAGGACCAGCACGGGCACATTGGGGAAGCGCTCGCTGGAGCGCAGCTCCCTGACGAATTGTTCGCCATCGAAGTAGGGCATCATGAGATCGGTGATGACCAGATCGGGCGGGCTTTCCAGTGCTATGGCCAGGGCAATGGCACCGTTTTCCGCCAGCGTGACGTTGTAGTCGTCGATCAGGACGTCATAGAGGAAATGGCGCAGGTCTGGGTTGTCCTCGACGACCAGAATCCGGCTGCTGCCCGGCTTGTGATCGACCGAGGGATGGCCATGCGGATCGAAAAAATCGATTGTCTGATAGGCGCCCAAACCGCTGTCTTCGCTACTCTCCCTGACAAAGACGCCTTTCGGGGCGCGCATGGGCATTTCGACCTGGAAGATGGCCCCGCCACCCGGTGCATCAAGCGCCACGACGGTACCAAAGTGCAGTTCGACAAATTCCTTGACGATATTCAGCCCCAGACCGCTGCCACCCCCCGAAAGTCCGTCCTGCCCTTGCGCGAACCGGGAAAAGATCTGCTCCTTCATTTGCGGTGGCACACCCGGGCCGTTGTCTTGCACGCTGAGCAAAAAGCGGCGATTGGCGACACGGGTGATCGAACAGGAAATTCGGCCACCGGCTGGCGTGAACTTGAAGGCATTGGAGAGCAGATTGGCCAGGACGCGCGCCAGTTTGGCCCGATCGACGTCGGCATACAGTTCGCCCGCACCTTCAATGAGCAGGGTAATGGAGCGCTCCTCGGCGGCCGCCGCAAAACTCGCCGCGACATCCCGCATCAAGGCAATGATATTGGCGCAGACATAGGCCAGAGGCATTTGCTGGGCG
>CAIYYE010000359.1 GCA_903930395.1 uncultured beta proteobacterium | reverse complement strand
GCAACTTGCCAGCCGGACAGGTAGATCGCCTTGATGCCGGCCTTGGCTTGCTGAACGGCTTGACCGCCGGTCAGGGCGCCCAGGCAGTTGACGTAGGGGGTGTTGTTGACCAGATCCCAGAGCTTCTCGGCGCCGCGGCGGGCCAGGGTGTGCTCGACCTGGAAAGAACCGCGCAGGCGGACGACGTCAGCAGCGGAGTAACCGCGCTTGATGCCCTTCCAGCGGGGGTTTTCAGCCCAGTCTTTTTCGAGGGCGGCGATTTGCTGTTCGCGAGTGCTCATGTGAATTCCTCAGGTAATTTAGTTGGGGGGTTTCGGCAAAGAACCGAGTGCATATGGTGCCACGTCGATGGAAGAAAGTATAAAGATATTCTTGCAGAGCAGCAACAGTCTTATATAAGACATAAGACATTTTTTTGTTAAATAAAAACAGCGTGTTGCATGTAATTTTTCACGATGCAAAACGCTGTTTGATTTTATGAAATGAAATTGCGCTGCGTCAGCACAAGGTTTTGCTGCTGACCAGAACGCCATCCTCGTCAGCGTAGAGATACTCACCCGGATTGAAGGTCACACCGCCGAAGGTGACGGCAATATTCTTGTCGCCGACGCCCTTCTTGATGCTTTTCTGCGGATGCGTGTTGAGTGCCCGGACGCCTATATCGATGCCGTTGATATCGCCCGAGTCGCGGATGCAGCCGTAAACGACGGCGCCTTCCCAGCCATTCTTCTGGGCGAGAATAGCCAGCTGGTCGCCGACCAGGGCGCATCGCAGCGAGCCGCCGCCATCGATAACGAGCACCTTGCCCTTGCCGTCTTCGGCAAAGGCTTCGCGGACCAGCGAGTTGTCCTCGAAAATCTTGAGCGTGACGATTTCGCCGGAAAAGCTCGTGCGCTTGCCGTAGCGCTGGAACATGGGGGCGACGACACGAACGGTCTTACCCAGTTCGGCTTCAAATTCGTCGCAAAGGTCGGGAGTCTTGAAAGTCATTCTGGAGTCCTTGAAATAAAAAAGCCGTGCAATGTTGCACGGCTTTTGGGGTGAATGGCAATCGTTCAAACGATTGCTTCGGCTTTTTCTTCCTCGAAATTGAGTTTGATCTTGCCATCCTTGTCGAGGTCGACCGTGACCCGACCACCGCTGGCCAGCTTGCCGAACAGCAACTCGTCGGCCAGCGCCGAGCGGATGGTGTCCTGGATCAGGCGCGCCATCGGGCGGGCGCCCATGAGCGGATCGAAGCCTTTCTCGGCCAGCAGTTCCTTGACCGCCTCGGTGAAATGGGCTTCCACCTTCTTCTCGTGCAGCTGCTCCTCGAGTTGCATGAGGAACTTGTCGACGACGCGCAGGATGACCTCGTGATCGAGTGGGCCGAAGGAGATGGTGGCATCAAGGCGATTGCGAAATTCCGGCGTGAACAGGCGCTTGATTTCGACCATCTCGTCGCCGGTCTGCTTCGAGCTGGTAAAGCCCATGCTCGATTTCTGCAGGTCGGCGGCGCCGGCGTTGGTGGTCATGATGATCACCACGTTGCGGAAATCGGCCTTGCGTCCGTTGTTGTCAGTCAGCGTGCCGTGGTCCATGACCTGGAGCAGGATATTGAAGATGTCCGGATGCGCCTTTTCGATTTCGTCGAGGAGCAGCACGCAATACGGCTTCTTGGTCACCCCCTCGGTGAGCAGGCCGCCCTGTTCGAAGCCGACGTAGCCCGGAGGGGCGCCGATCAGGCGGGAGACGGCATGGCGTTCCATGTACTCGCTCATGTCGAAGCGGAGCAGTTCGACGCCGAGGCAGTAGGCCAGTTGCTTGGCGACTTCGGTCTTGCCAACCCCGGTCGGGCCGCTGAACAGGAAGGAGCCGATCGGCTTGCCCGGATTGCCCAGCCCGGAGCGGGCCATCTTGATGGCCTTGGCCAGGGCGTCAATGGCCTTGTCCTGACCGAAGACGACGGCCTTGAGGTCGCGGTCGAGATTCTTGAGCGCGCCGCGATCATCGAGCGTGACGTGTTGCGACGGAATGCGCGCAATCTTGGCGACAATTTCCTCGATGTCCGTTTTATTGATGACTTTTTTCTGCTTCGATTTGGGCAGGATACGCTGCGCTGCACCAGCCTCGTCGATGACGTCGATGGCCTTGTCCGGGAGGTGGCGGTCGGTGATGTAGCGGGCCGCCAGTTCGACAGCCGAGGTCAGCGCCGTGGCCGAATATTTGATGCCGTGGTGGGCCTCGAAGCGGGCCTTGAGACCCTTGAGGATTTCGATGGTCTCGGCAATTGACGGCTCATTGACGTCGATCTTCTGGAAGCGCCGCGAGAGCGCGCTGTCCTTCTCGAAAATACCGCGAGATTCGGTGTAGGTCGTCGCCCCACTGCACTTCAGTTGCCCGGACGAAAGCGCGGGCTTGAGCAGGTTGGATGCATCCAGCGTGCCGCCGGAAGCCGAGCCGGCGCCGATCAGGG
>CAIYYE010000358.1 GCA_903930395.1 uncultured beta proteobacterium | reverse complement strand
GCGCCGGGCGATCCGGCGGGGCAATGCCGTGAATCGATGGCCAATATCGCAGCAGTGGTCACCGAGGCTAACCGGAAATGTCGTACCGGCCCGTATGTCCTGAGCCAACTTTCCTACCGGGTTTACGTGCGTCGGGCCGATGATTTCGGGATGATCCGGGAAGAATTGACGCCCTTGGTCGGCGCGGCAGATCTTGTTTTTGTCCAGGCCGACATCTGCCGCAGTGACTTGCTGCTTGAAATCGAGGCTTTTGCCACACATATGCTGGAGGAAAATTGATGGCCATGGCGAACCTGTTTCGGAAGACTGTGCTCTTGACCGTTGGTGCCGCAGCCATGACGACCGGTGTCAGTGCGGCGGAAGACCAGCCCTTGTGGGAAATCGGTGCCGGCGTCGCCGCCTTCAGCTTTCCGTCTTATCGCGGTTCCGACCAGACCCACAATTTCCTCTTGCCGGTGCCGCATTTCACCTACCACGGTGATTTTCTAAAAGCGGACCGCCAGGGTATCCGCGGCAGCTTTTTCGATTCCGACCGGCTTGACCTGACGGTCAGCCTGGCCCTTTCGCCACCGGTGAGCAGTGATGACATTACGGCCCGTGCCGGTATGTCCGACCTCAAGGGAACCTTCGAAATTGGTCCGCAAGTGGACGTCACCTTCTGGCGCTCGGAGAATCGTGCCCGCTTTCTCAAGTTGTTGCTGCCACTGCGTGCCGCAGTAACCGTCGAGGGTTCGCCCAAGAGTATCGGCTGGGTCTTTCATCCCAAGCTGAACATGGACATCACCGACATTCCCGGCATGGCTGGCTGGAATCTCGGCATGCTGGCCGGCCCCGTGTTTGGCGACAAGCGCCAGCACGCCTACTACTATGCCGTTGCCCCGCAATACGCGACGGCCGACCGCCCGGCCTATGAAGCCAGGGCCGGTTACGCCGGCATGCAGTTTCTGGCCTCGCTCTCCAAGCGCTATCACGGTTATTGGGTGGGTGGATTTGTCCGCTACGACAACCTGAGCGGGGCGATTTTCGAAGATAGCCCCCTGGTTCGCAAAAAGGATTATCTGGCCGGTGGCATCGCCATTACCTGGGTTTTCGGAGAGTCGTCGACTCGCATCAAAGTCAATGACTGATCGCCGCGGCGCAGGCAATCCCGTGTGGATGGCCTACGAATACATCGCCATGATTCTTGGCCTTGGCTCGCTGGCTGTCCTTTGCCTGCTCTGGCTGCCTTGCGCCCTGCTCTTCCATGCTGTGCTGCCCGGACGCCTAAGCCAGCCTTTCGGCCGCTGGATGATTTCAGCCGCCTTCCGCTTCTATCTGCAAATTCTCACCGTATTTTGTGCCTGCCGTTTCGACCTGAGCGAAATTGACCGGCTACGCGACGAGGGGCCGCTGATTGTTGCCGCAAACCACCCTTCGCTGCTCGACGTGGTGATGATCATTTCCCGGCTACCCAACGCCGTCTGCATCATGAAAGCGTCCCTGATGGACAACATCCTGTTTGGCGCCGCCGCCCGCCTGGCGCGCTACATCCGCAACGATGCCGCGCTCGACATGATCATCGGCTCGCGCCACGAACTGGATCAGGGGGCGCATCTGGTGATCTTTCCGGAAGGTTCGCGCACTCTGGATTTCCCGATTGGTCCGTGTACCTCCAGCGTCGGCCTGATCTCCAATCGCAGCAAGGTCGCCGTCCAGACCCTGCTCATCGAATTTTCCATGCCCTATCTCGGCAAGGCCTGGCCGCTCTTCCGCCGGCCCGAGTTGCCGCTGACTTGCCGTGTTCGCCTGGGTCGCCGCTTTCCGCCACCGACCAACCTGAAGTCTTTCACCGCCGAGTTGCAAACCTATTTCCGGGGCGAGTTGGGCCATGATCAACCGCTTGCCCCAGCACCTGCTGCCTGAAACATCACATCATGTCTGCCGTTTCAAAAACTCACCTCGTCCTGATCCCCAGCTACAACCCCGGCCCCAAAGTGCTCGCTACCGTGCGCAGCGCCCTGGCGCAATGGGCACCGGTCTGGGTCGTGGTCGACGGCAGCACCGACGGTAGTGCCGAAGCCTTGCAGGCCTTGGCGGCGACCGAAGCCGGTCTGCGTGTGATTGTCCTGCCGGAAAATCGTGGCAAGGGTTCGGCCGTGCTCGAAGGCATCACACTGGCCGCGGCCGAGGGCTTTACCCATGCCCTGACCATGGATTCTGATGGCCAGCACCCGGCCGACCTGATTCCTGCCTTCATGGCTGCCTCGCTGGCCCAGCCGACGCACATGGTGCTCGGCAAGCCGGTTTTCGACGCCGATGCGCCGGCCCTGCGCGTCAATGGCCGCAAGGTGTCGAACGGCTGGGCCAACCTCGAAACGCTGTGGATGGGCATCGGCGATTCGCTCTACGGCTTTCGCGTCTATCCGATCCAGCCGCTGATCAGGATCATGCGCGCCAACCATTTCATGCGCCGTTTCGATTTTGACCCCGAGGCCGTCGTCCGGCTTTGCTGGGCGGGCGTCAGGCCGCTCAATATTGACGCTCCTGTGCGTTATTTCAGGGCCGACGAAGGCGGTGTCTCGCACTTCAAGTACCTGCGCGACAACACCCTGCTAACGTGGATGCATACCCGTTTGTTCATCGGCTTCGTCCTGCGTCTACCGTTGCTCATTCTGCGTCGCCTGTCGTAACCTTGTGACCTCGTGAACACGACCGAAATTTTCCTGATCGCCATGGCGATCATTTTCACCGTGCCCTACCTCATCTGGCGACTGGGCAGAACGGACTATTACGCGCCGCTGGTCGTCGTCCAGATCATCACCGGCATCCTGCTCGGGCCGGGCATTCTTGGCCGGGCATTTCCCGAGTACTACCAGTTCGTTTTCAATCCCACCGTGATCCAGTCCCTGAACGGCATCGCCTGGTGGGCTGTGATGCTCTTCGTGATGATCGCCGGTGTTGAACTCGATCTCAGGAAAGCCTGGGAGCACCGTCGTGAAAGCGGCATCACAGCCGGTCTGGCTCTGGGTACGCCCCTCCTTTTCGGCTGCGCCGCAGCGGCGCTGATGCTGATGTCCGACGGCTGGATGGGGCCAAAAGCGCTGAGCTGGCAATTCGTCGTCGGTGTCGGCATGGCCTGTGCCGTGACCGCCCTGCCCATCCTCATCCTGCTCATGGAAAAGCTCGACGTCCTGCGTCAGCCCATCGGCCAGCGCATCCTGCGCTATGCCAGCCTCGACGACATCGCCATCTGGGGCGTCCTCGCGCTCATTCTCATGGATTGGGAGCGCATTGGACGCCAGGGCAGCTTCCTTGTCGCCTTCGTCATTGCTGCCTGGTTGTTCCATCGCCTCATGCAGCGCCTGGCTGAGGCTGACCGCTGGTATGTCGCGCTGATCTGGCTAGCCGTCGTTTCCTTCGGCGCCGACTGGGCCGGGCTGCATTTCATGGTCGGCGCCTTCCTGGCCGGGGCGAGTATGGAAGCCGACTGGTTCGATCAGGCAAAAATGGACCAGCTGCGCCACCACGTACTGCTCGTCGTCATGCCTGTCTTTTTCCTGTCCACCGGGCTGCGTACCAACTGGAATGTCGGCGGTGCCGCGGTCTTCATCGCCGCAGCCATGCTGCTGGTCGCCTCGGTCAGTGGCAAATTGCTTGGCGTGCGGATTGCCGGCAAAGTGCTCAAATGGGCGCCGGGCGAAGCCAGCGTCATAGGCTGGCTGCTGCAGACCAAGGCGCTGATCATGATCATTTTTGCCAACATCCTGCTCGACAAGCAGATCATCACCAGCGAAACCTTCACCGCCCTGCTCCTCATGGCAGTGGCCAGTACCATGCTGACGGTGCCCATGGTTGCCCCGAAACTGGCGGGGCTTAAATCCCTGATCCAGCGTTCGGCCTGAGGAGAAATAAATGGCATACATCGCCAACTATTCGGAAGTGGCACCGGATCGGGCTGAAATCGATGCCCTGCCCGGCTCGACACTGATCGAATTCGGTGTCGACTGGTGCCCGCATTGCCAGGCCGCCCAGTCCTTCATTGAGGCGGCCCTGCAGGCCTGCCCCGATCTCCGCTTCCTCAAGCTCGAGGATGGCCCGGGCCGTCGGCTGGGGCGCAGTTTTCGCGTCAAACTGTGGCCGACGCTGATCCTGATGCGGGATGGTCAGGAAATTGGCCGCGTCGTCCGGCCGGTCAGTACGCAGGAAATCAGCGAGCTGCTGAGCAGCCGCTGCAACAGCTCAAGCCGCTTGTCGGCGTCGTTGCCAGGCGGCCAGTTCGGCTGGCTCGATGAAGGTTTCCAGCCGGTTGATATTGCCTGGCAATTGCCGACCTTCCCACTGCT
>CAIYYE010000357.1 GCA_903930395.1 uncultured beta proteobacterium | reverse complement strand
TTCTCTATCGCGACGAGCACATCGTCGGCATCGACAAGCCGCCCGGCCTGCTCGTTCATCGCTCGGAAATCGACCGTCACGAAACGCGCTTCGCCATCCAGATACTGCGCGACCAGATCGGACAGTACGTCTGGCCGGCCCACCGCCTGGACCGCGGCACCTCGGGCGTCCTGCTCTTTGGTCTGAGCAAGGAAATGGCCAGCCAGCTCGGCCGACAATTCGAAGCCGGGACCGTGAAAAAGCACTACCTGGCAATCGTCAGGGGTTACCCGCCCGCCTCCGGCAGCATAGACCACGCGCTAACGCGCCAACGCGACGCCTACGAATTCCAGGGCGAACGCAGCAGCACCGAGGCGCAGGCCGCATTGACGCACTTTCGCAAGCTGGCAGAAATCGAACTGCCGGTCCTGGTCGACCGCTACCCGAGCAGTCGCTACGCCCTGCTCACGCTCGAACCGGTGACCGGTCGCCGGCACCAGATCCGCCGCCATCTCAAACACATCGCCCACCCCATCATTGGCGATGCTACCTATGGCAAGGGGCGGCACAACCGCTACTTTGCCGAGCAACTGGGTTGCCACCGCCTTCTTCTGGCTTGCATCGAACTGGCCTTCGATCACCCGATCGATGGCCGACGGCTGAATGTAAAAGCGCCAGTGTCCGGCGAATTCGCCGCCACACTGGCGCGTTTTGACTGGCCTGCTTCAGAGACTTAAGCGATATTTTCCTCGAGATGCTCGCGGAATTTCTGATTGCGTTCAAGCTGGACCATATCCTGACCAAGGGCATCGCGGGCTGACACCATACCTACCGGGGCACCGTTCTGGTCGACCACCGGAACGTGGCGGAAACCGCCATCGACCATGTATTGCAGGGCGTAGCCGAGCGGCTTGTCGGCGCGAATGGTTTGCGGATTGGCGACCATGACCTGAGACAGCAGCGTCTTGTCCGGGTCGAGGTTGCCGGCCAGCACCTTGTTGAGCGCATCGCGCTCGGTGAAAATACCGACGATACGGTTGTTTTCGACGACCAGCATGGCGCCGATACGCTTTTGGGCCATCAGGGTGCAAGCGGCGCGGACGGTGGATTCCTTGCTGGCCGAAACGACGGTCTGGCCAGCGATAACAGTGCTGATGATGCGATTGGGCATGTTTGTCTCCTTCGTTGTTGTAAAAACAAATACGTGCTCCCCTCAAAGGTGGGAGAACAGCACAGGCAGAGATTACCCCAGCTTTATGACAATCACTGCAATAGCCACAAAGATGATGACCATTCCTATCAGCTCAACGTTCAATGAACACCCACATTTTTTTACGGGGCCAGTTCATAAACCACACGAACCCGCGCATCAGCCTTGGCCAGATCGACAACGCCGATGCCTCCCGGGTGTGAAACCACCCACTTCAGAATTTCATCAGTTGATTGCACCTTGGCTGGCGGCTGCATGCGCCCGGAAAAAACCTGCCGTGACCAGTAGGCGTTAATGTCCGACATGTCCTTGCCGACCAGGAGCCGATAAAACCGCGCAAGCTCGGGGTGGCTGTCCGGCAATTCAACAGGCTGCGCCTCGAGGCCGTTGAAGAATTGGCGATTGCGGCCAAAGAAGACATTGATGACTTCATTGCGTGTCATCGCAGCCACACCGCTGCGGGCATTGACGACAACCACCAGCTCGGCGCGCACCTCCGCTGCCGGCTGGATGAGCAGCCAGAAAATCGCGAGCGGAAGAAAGAATCGGCGGAAAGCCATGGGGTCAGAAGATGAAGTCCATGGTCAGCGAGAAGACATCCATACGTCCCTCCCAACTCCCCCGACGGTCTTGCCGATAAGGGAAGAGCGACGAAGCATCGCCACGGACGGCATCCCATTGCGCCTTGAGGGCAACATTGCGCACCACATCCCAGCGCAAGCCGGCAAAGGTCGTATTCTGGTTGCTGTGCGAATCCTGCTGAACATAGACGGCAACGGGACTAGTGGCATTGCCGCGCGATTGAGAACGAACCCACGAATAGCCAAGGTAGGGGGTTACTTCCCTGACCCGGTAGCCGCCGAGGACATAGCCACCATCGGAACTTTCCAGGGCGTTGCTGCCCTGCTCAATGTGATTGAGCATCAATTGCGCCTGCCAGGGCCCCCGGTCATAGACGACACCCAGCGCGTAATAGTGGGTTCGTGTATCGCGTGTCGTCAGGAAAGCCGCATTTTCCGCACTGAGCGTCACCCCATTTGCCTTTTGCAGAACCGGCGCAAGGGGAAGGTCATTCTTGAAGTGGATGTTGGCGTAGCTCGCCCTTAGCTGCCAGGCCCCCAGCTGGTAATCGACATAGACACCCAGCATCGGCGAACCGGAAATATCCCATTGCTCGTCAGCGAGCGGGATCTTGCCGTCGGAATAGCCGAAAAATGTTTTCGCCCGGAAAACACTCTCGCCGAGCGGAATGGTGATCGCCGCGTCGGCGCCGTGAATGCTGTAGAAGGGCAGGTACCAGAAATAGTCGCCGGGCGGCCGCACGGTCAGAAAGGAATAACCGACCCAGCGCGAATCCGCCATCATGAAGAACTCGGTCCCCAGGCGCCCCCCGCGCAGACTCAGATTGGGGCTCGGGTCGTATTTGATAAAGGCCCAGGCCACGTCGGGCGTAAAGGTCTTGTCATAGCGATAGCGACTGTTGGCCTGAACCACAGCCTGCCATTGCGGATCGACGCGCCAGGTGCCCTGCACGCCGAGCACGCTGTCTATCTTCCCGCTCCAGTCCTGGCTGATGCCCCGTGGCTGCGAAAGATCGCGCACGAATTCGACATCATTGCTCGTCGTGCGAGCCATTCCTAGCGTTCCGAACCCTTGCAGGCTGAACGCCGATTCCGGCTCGGCCATGGCCGGCAGTGCAATTAACGGCGTTGCAGCAAGGACGATGCAGGCTCTCTTGAGTAAAGAAATCCACGCTGTCCAGCTAAAACCATTGGCAATTGTCATGACGGAGAATTTTCGTCGATGCTCGACCACGACCGAGGGCGCCGCAAGGCACCGGCCTCCCCC
>CAIYYE010000356.1 GCA_903930395.1 uncultured beta proteobacterium | reverse complement strand
CGCTCGGTCAGCAGGGCGCCCGTTTTCAGCACGACCACCTGATCGGCGCCAAGGACGAGATCGAAATGGGCGGCCTGAACTGGCAGGCGTTGGCCGTGCCCGGTCACGACATGGATGCGCTGGCCTATTACAACCCGGAAAAACGCATCCTGATTTCCGGCGATGCGCTCTGGGAAAATGGCTTCGGCGTCGTTTTTCCCGAACTGCTCGGACAGGCCGACGGACTGGCCAGCACGCAGGCAACGCTGGAAATGCTCTCGCGTCTGCCCATCGATATCGTCATTCCCGGTCACGGCAAGGCGTTTTCCTCGGTCGACACCGCCTTTGAGCGGGCTTTCCGGCGCCTGGCCAACTTCCGGAACAATATCGGGCAACTGGCCTGGCACGCCATCAAGGTCATCGTCGCCTTCGCCATGATGGAAAAACGGCAGCTTCCCCATGCCGACTTCCCGGCCTTCGTGCTGGCGCTGCCCTTCGCTACGGACGTCAATGCGCGTTTTCTCAATCTCGCTGCCGAACAACTGGTCGCCGGCATCGAGCGCGAACTGCTGCTCGTCAACGCGCTCAGGCTCGAGAACGGAATAATCTCCGCTGGCTAATCCGGCTGGCAGCAGGAAACGCCCGCGCCGTATAATTGAACCCTAATTATAAAGAGGGGTTTGGCTATGAGCTTCCGTAACCGCCTGCTGCTCGGCATGGCCTTGATCATGGCCGCCTTCATCACCGCTGTCGTCGTCGCCAACAGTGGCCTGCGCAGCACCTCGGCACGATTCGGCAACTTCCTCGATGGCATCGGGGCGCTGCAGCACGGCTATCAGGACATGTACAGCCAGGGACTGCAGATGGGTCAGGCACTGCGCAATTGCGTTCTCGACCCGGCCAACCCCAAGGCTTACGAAAATCTCGAAAAAGCGCGCAAGGATTTCGGCGTGGCGCGTGAGAATGCAAGTCGGGCGGCGTCATCGGTCGACGGATTCACCAGTTCGCTGGCCCGCATTGCTCCCCTGGCCCAAGCCCAGGCCGAGGCGCAGGGAGAGGTTCTTGCGGCGCTCAAGGCCGGTCAGCTCGACGCCGCCAAGGCCCTGGTCAACAGCAAGGAAACACCGGCCTGGCGATCCTTGAAGAAAGCCCTGCTCGACGACCTCGAGATCATCGACAAAGCGACCAATACCCAGCGTCAGGAAGTTGCCGGTCAGGCCGAGCAGATCCGGAACCTCGCACTCATCCTTTCGGCCCTGGCCATTGTCGTCGGCATCGCCAGCGTCATGACCACGCTCACCTATGTGCGCCGCGAATTGGGTGGCGAGCCGGGCTATGCCCGCCAGGTCGCCAATGCCGTTGCCACGGGCAACCTGACCCAGCCGATCAGGCTGGCCGACGGCGACAAGGACAGCCTGCTGGCCGGACTCGCCGCCATGCAGACCCAGCTCCGCGAGCTGGTCGGCGCCCTCGCCGGCCACGCCCGCGATGTAACACAGACAGCCGCCCAACTGGCCTCGGCAACAAGCCACGTGGCGACCGGCAACGATCAGCAACTGGGCGTAGCGCAAAGCATGGTGAGCACCGGACAAAGCATTTTTGCCAGCCTCAAGGAGGTCATGGGGGCCGTCAAGGAGGCCGAGCAGATCGCCCAGAGTTCGCGCGACATTTCGGGCAGCGGGGCGGCACTGGCCGGCAAGGCAGCCGAAGAAACCCAATCGATGGCGGCCTCGGTGCAGGTCACGGCCAAACATATCCGTGAGCTGAACACCCTCTCCACCCAGATCAATTCCATTCTTGGCGTCATCTCCGACATTGCCGGCCAGACCAATCTGCTCGCCCTCAATGCCGCCATCGAGGCAGCGAGAGCCGGCGAACAGGGGCGCGGTTTTGCCGTCGTCGCCGACGAGGTGCGCAAACTCGCCGAACGCACAGCAAAATCGACGGCGGAAATTTCGGCCATGGTCGAAAGCATCCACGCCGGCACTTCACGCGCCGCAGAGGCAATGGAAACGGGGATCCAGCAGGTCGACGAGAGCGTTCAGCTATCCAACCAGGCGCGCGATGCCTTCGACCGGATGAACGAAAGTTCGCTCGAAGTCAGGCAGGTCGTCGCCCGCATCACCGAATCGATCAGCCTCGAGTATCAGAATGAAAGCCAGATGCAGACGCACATCGAAGAGGCGCGCCAGCTGATCGAGGAAGGCGCCCGCGCCATGCAGGATGTCGTCGCCTCGGCCGAGCGTCTGAAAACGATGTCCGGCGCCCTCAGTCAGCAGGTGTCGCGCTTCACGCTGTAGCTGCTCAGGCCGATGGATTTGCCGGCAGGTAGCGCTGGACGAGACGGACCCAATAGCTGGCACCGAGGGTCAGCAACTCGTCGTTGAAATCGTAATGCGGATTGTGCAGCGTGCAGCCGCCCGTACCCGGCCCGTTGCCGAGCCAGACATAGCAGCCCGGCTTCTCGTTGAGCATGTAGGCGAAATCCTCCGCCCCCATGGACGGCAGGATGTCGGTCAGCACACGCTCCGGCTTGAAGACCTCGGCCGCCACCTCGCGGCAGAATTTTGCCTCGTTGACGCTGTTCACCGTCGGCGGATAGCGATGGTCGAACTTGACGCTGATCTGGGCGCCATTGGCTGCTGCGATGCCGCTGCACAGGCGCTCGACGGCACGTTCGATACCTTCCTGCACGGCCGGCTTGAAACTGCGGATGGTGCCGCGCAGCACCACCTCTTCGGGAATGATGTTCCACGCCTCGCCGGCATGGAATTGGGTGACGCTGACGACGGCTGACTCGCAGGGGTGCAGCGTCCGGCTGACCACCGTCTGCAAGGCTTGCACCAGTTGCGCCCCGGCTACGATGGAATCCACGCCCTGGTGCGGCATGGCGGCATGGCAGCCATGGCCGCGCACGATGATCTCGAAGGCACAGGTACCAGCCATCACCGGCCCCGGCATGACAGCCATCTCGCCGACCGGGATGCCCGGCCAGTTATGCAGACCGAACACGGCCTCAACCGGAAAACGCTCGAACAGGCCATCCTCGATCATCACCGCCGCACCGCCCTCGGACTCCTCGGCCGGCTGGAAGATGAAAACGGCAATGCCGTCGAAATCGGGATTCCCGGCCAGATAGCGCGCCGCTCCAAGGAGCATGGCCGTATGACCATCATGCCCGCAGGCGTGCATTTTCCCCTGATGCCGCGAGTGATGCGGGAATTCGTTCATCTCGGCGAGCGGCAGGGCATCCATGTCGGCGCGCAAGCCGACCATTTTCTTCGATGTCCCGGCGCGCAAAATGCCAACGACACCGGTTTTGGCAATGCCGCGATGCACTTCCAGACCATAGGCTTCCAGTTCGCGGGCGACGATGTCGGCCGTGCGGTTCTCGTTGAAGGCCAGTTCGGGGTGGGCGTGGATATCGCGGCGCAGCGCCGTCAGTTCCGCCAGGAAAGGCAGGTCGAGCAAAGGAAGTGCCGGGGGCATGATCATCTCCATTTTTTTATATTATGCCGCGGGTTGATACGCTGCGCCGCCTTGATTATGCTCTGGCCCCATGGAACTCATACTGATCAGCGGACTTTCCGGGTCCGGCAAGTCCGTCGCCCTCAACCTGCTGGAGGACGCCGGCTACTACTGCGTAGACAATCTGCCGGTGGTCATGCTGACAGTCCTCGCCGGCATGCTCGAAGAGGAAAAGGTCAGCAAGGTCGCGGTGGCCATCGATGCCCGCTCCGGAGACGGTATCGAATTGCTGCCGGCCAAGCTCGACAAGCTCAACGAAAACGGCATCAAAGTCACCTTCCTCTTTCTGTTTTCCAACGAGGAAACCCTGCTCAAGCGCTATTCCGAGTCGCGTCGCCGTCATCCGCTGGCCACCACCGGACAGACGCTGGATGAGGCCATCCGGGCCGAGCGCAAGCTGCTCGAACCAATCTCCGATCTCGGCCACCGCATCGACACCAGTGGCCTGAAAGCCAACGCCCTGCGCGAATGGGTCCGCCAGTTCATCGAGGCCGAGCCCGGTCAGGGCCTGACGCTGATGTTCGAATCCTTCGGCTTCAAGCACGGCATCCCGCTCGACGCCGATTTGGTCTTCGACGTCCGCTGCCTGCCCAACCCGCATTACGACCCCGGCCTGCGCGCCCTGACCGGCCGCGATCAGCCGGTCATCAATTTTCTCGAAGCCGAGGAAGAAGTCCGCCGCATGCGTGACGATATCCGTCGTTTCGTCGCCAACTGGTTACCCAGCTATATCCGTGACAACCGCAATTACCTGACGGTCGCCATCGGCTGCACCGGTGGCCAGCATCGTTCGGTGCACATCGCCGAGTGGCTGGCTGGCGAATTCGCCAGCGATGCCCGGGTACTGGTCCGTCACCGCACCCTGGCCGGCGGCTGATGCCCTGGCTGGCGCTGATCCGGCCCGGCGACTGGCTGATCATCGTGCTCAGCCTTCTGGCTGTCGGTAGCAGCATCCCGGTTTTCTGGCAGGGCGGGCTGGCTGACCGCGCCATCATCCGTCAGGAAGGCAGGGTCTTTGCCGAAATCGACCTCAAGGCCCGCAAGCAATTCGAGATCAGCGGCCCGCTCGGCACCACCCTAATCGCCGTCGAACCCGGCCGCGCCCGCATCGTCGCCGACCCCAGCCCGCGCCAGTATTGCGTTCGTCAGGGCTGGCTCATGCGCCCCGGCGAAATCGCCATCTGCGCGCCCAATCGCGTCAGCCTGCAGATCGCCGGCCGGACCAAGGTCTATGACTCCATCAGTTATTGAGCTTACGATCACCGCCGAGGACCGACGCGTTGCCTGGCTGGCCACGGCAGCCGTCGGGCTGTCGCTGGTCGACGCCGCCATTCCCTCGCCGCTACCGGGCATCAAGCCGGGGCTGGCCAACATCGTCACCCTGGTCGTACTGACCCGCTACGGCTGGGGTACGGCGGTCTGGGTCAGCACCCTGCGCGTGCTGGCAGGCAGCCTGCTGCTCGGCTACTTCCTCGCCCCTGGCTTTTTCCTCTCGCTCACCGGCACCACGCTCAGCCTGCTCACCCTCGGCCTGGCCCGCCATCTGCCAGCCCGCTGGTTCGGCCCGGTCAGCCTGTCCATCCTCGCCGCCTTCGCCCATATCGGCGGCCAGTTGCTGCTCGCCCGCCTGTGGCTGATTCCACACGACGGGGTCTTTCTGCTCACCCCGATCTTCGCCGCCGCCGCGCTGGTTTTCGGCACCATCAACGGCCTGATCGCAGCTAAACTGCTGGCTGAACCTGTGCCTTCGGAATCCGCCTAAATGTCCAAGACTATCTGCCTCGCGCTGACCGGTGCCTCGGGCATGCCCTACGGCCTGCGCCTGCTCGAATGCCTGCTCGCCGCCGGCTGCAGGGTGCAACTGCTCTACTCGCAGGCCGCACAGGTGGTGGCCAGACAGGAACTGGATTTCGAATTGCCGTCGCGCCCGAGCGATGCCAAGACTGCGCTGCTCTCCCGCTTCCCGGCGGCCGACCCGGAAATGCTGGCCGTGTTTGGCCGCGAGGAATGGTTCGCGCCGGTCGCATCAGGCAGCAACCCGCCGGACGCCATGATCGTCTGCCCGTGTTCGATGGGCACCCTGGCCGCCATCGCCCAGGGACTGGCCGACAACCTCATCGAACGCGCCGCCGATGTCGTCCTCAAGGAAGGCCGCAAACTGGTGCTCGTTCCACGTGAAACGCCGTTCTCCGCCATCCATCTTGAAAACATGCTGCGCCTGTCGCGCGCCGGCGCCGTCATCCTGCCGCCCAGTCCCGGCTTCTATCACCACCCGCAAAGCGTGCAGGATATTGTCGACTTCGTCGTCGCACGTGTCATGGACCAGATCGCTGTGCCGCACACGCTGATGCAGCGCTGGGGCGAATGATGGGCTGGTTCGACTTCGTCCGCTCGCCAACGGGGAACGCGGTCCAGACGCTGCGCATCCCTCTCTTCCCGCTCAATACCGTGCTTTTTCCCGGCAGCGTACTGCCGCTCAAAATTTTCGAGCAGCGTTATCTCGACATGGCTGCCGCCTGCATGAAGGAGAACGCTCCCTTCGGCATCTGCCTCATCGAAAAAGGCAGCGAAGTGGGCGCCACGGCTGAGCCGCACAAGGTCGGAACGCTGGCCACCATCGCCAGCTGGGAGATGGAACAACTCGGCATCCTGATGATTACCGCCAACGGTGGGCGCCGCTTCCGCATCATCGAAACCAGCGTCGGCCCGGCCAACCAGCTCGAAGCCAGTGTTGAAATGCTGGCCGAAACCACGGCCACACCGCTACCGCCCGAACGCCAGCGTCTGGTGCCCCTGCTCCGTCGCGTCGCCGCCGACCTCGGCAGCGAGCGCCTGCCTGAACCGCACCGCTTCGATGACGCCGAATGGGTCGGCTACCGGATCACCGAAATCCTGCCCATCCAGAATCTCGCCAAGCAAAAACTGCTCGAACTCGACGACCCGCTGGCCCGACTGGAAATCCTCGAAAAATACCTCGACCAGCGCAAACTGCTCGGCTGAACGCCGGCCGCAAACCTAGTTTTGCGGATGATCTGCTGCGTGCAGGATTTCGACTTCTTCATGCTCCCACTGCTTGACCGTATCGGAGATCAAGCGGGCTTTTTCGTGGGCATCGGGCGCATGACGATTAGCCGCCTGATAGCCCTCGATCGCATCGTGAATGGCTTCGGCCTTGGTATGAGTGTGAGGCATGACGTTTCCTTTTTCGGCAAACAATATGCTGCAATGCAACACCTCAACTCTAGGCTTTCATAAAGCGGCTTGCAACGCGGTGGCAAACATATTAATGCGTTGCACAATCGATAATCCGCTGGCTTTTTGGCCAGCCTCAAGTTGCCGGAAAGCTCATGACGGACCCTCAAACGCCTGAGATGCCCGGTTTTTCGGCCGGGAAAAACCGATAATGGCGGCCTACTCGTTTTCAACGCCATTTCTGGAATCCCCCCATGGAAATCAAGGTCAACTTCCTCGACAAGCTTCGTCTTGAAGCCAAGTTCGACGACTTCACGGTGGTCGCCGATCAGCCTATCCGCTACAAGGGCGACGGCTCGGCGCCGGGGCCCTTCGATTACTTTCTGGCTTCGTCGGCGTTGTGTGCGGCTTACTTTGTGAAGCTGTATTGCGAAACGCGCCATATTCCGACCGACAACATCCGCCTGTCGCAGAACAACATTGTTGATCCGGAAAACCGCTACAAGCAGATCTTGAAGATCCAGGTCGAGTTGCCGGCCGATATTTCAGCCAAGGACCGGCAGGGGATCTTGCGCTCCATCGACCGCTGCACGGTGAAAAAGGCCGTGCAGACCGGCCCCGAGTTTGTCATTGAGGAAGTCGACAACCTCGATGCCGACGCCCAGGCATTGCTGACGCTGAGTCCAGCCTCGGACGCAAGTACCTATATTGCCGGCAAGGATCTGCCACTCGAGCAAACCATCGCCAATATGTCGGCAGTTCTGGCAGGTTTGGGCATGAAGATCGAAATCGCTTCGTGGCGCAATATCGTGCCCAATGTCTGGTCGCTACATATCCGCGATGCGCATTCGCCCATGTGTTTCACCAACGGCAAGGGATCGACCAAGGAAAGCGCCCTGGCATCGGCCCTGGGTGAATTCATCGAGCGCATGAATTTCAATCATTTCTACAACGACCAGTTCTGGGGGGAAGACATTGCCAACGCG
>CAIYYE010000355.1 GCA_903930395.1 uncultured beta proteobacterium | reverse complement strand
TAACGCAGAATAGAGACTACGGTACCCTTCGAGATATAGAGGTCTGGTCACAGCGGAATCCAAGTCAGTCAAATGAGGTGGTAGATTAGGATGATGTGGCTTCAAGTTCAGCACCTTTGATTAAACAAAAATCGCTTTATTTTCGGTTTTTTAGCGTAAACATAAGGCGGCTTGATGAATCTAGGCCTACGTGTTCGATTCCCATCGCCCGCTCCACATAGAATCAGCTTGCTGAATCAACCCCCCGCCTTGCTCCGCGCCGTGTGCAGTTTCTTGTAGCTGTCGATCAGGCGCTGGTGCCGGTCCAGGCCTTCCAGTTTCATGCTGGTTGGCGTCAGGCCGAAGAAGCGCACGCTGCCGTCCACTGAGCCCAGCACCGCATCCATTCGCGGATTGCCGAACATGCGGCGGAAATTGACTACGTAGTCATCGATGCTCATCTCGTCGTCGAGCTGCACCGTCAGCACCGCATTCAGGGCCTGATAGAACAGGCCGCGTTCGACGGTGTTTTCGTTGTATTGCAGGAGGCTTCCGACCTGCTCATGCGCGGCTTCAAATTGCTGCAGGGCGAGATTTATCAGCAGCTTCAACTCGAGTATCGTCAGCTGGCCCCAGACCGTGTTTTCGTCAAACTCGATGCCGATCAGGCTGGCGATGTCGGTGTAGTCATCCAGTTCGCTGTCTTCCAGGCGTTCGAGCAGGGCTTCGAGCTTGGCATCGTTGAGGCGATGCAGGTTCAGGATGTCGGCGCGGAATGACAGGGCCTTGTTGGTGTTATCCCAGATCAGATCCTCGATCGGATAGACCTCGGAATAGCCCGGCACGAGAATGCGGCAGGCTGTTGCACCCAGATTCTCATGCACGGCCATGTAGACTTCCTTGCCCATGTCTTCGAGGATGCCGAACAGGACTGCGGCTTCGTCGGTGTTGGAATTTTCACCCTGACCGGAAAAGTCCCACTCGACAAATTCGAAATCCGCTTTGGCGCTGAAAAAGCGCCAGGAGACCACGCCGCTGGAGTCGATGAAGTGTTCGACGAAGTTGTTCGGCTCGGTGACGGCATTGCTTTCAAAGGTCGGCTGCGGCAAATCGTTGAGGCCTTCAAAGCTGCGCCCCTGCAGCAACTCGGTCAGGCTGCGTTCGAGCGCCACCTCAAAACTCGGGTGCGCCCCGAAAGAGGCAAATACGCCGCCCGTCCGCGGGTTCATGAGGGTCACACACATCACGGGAAACTCCCCGCCCAGCGAGGCATCCTTGACCAGCACGGGAAATCCCTGTTCTTCCAGGGCCTCGATGCCAGCCTGAATGCCGGGATATTTCGCCAGCACGGCGGGCGGCACATCGGGCAGGGCGATTTCACCTTCGAGAATTTCGCGTTTGACCGCCCGCTCGAAAATTTCCGAAAGGCATTGCACCTGCGCTTCCGCCAGCGTATTGCCGGCGCTCATGCCATTGCTGAGGAAGAGGTTGTCGATCAGGTTGGTCGGGAAATACACGACCTCGCCGTCCGACTGGCGCACATAGGGCAGCGAGGAAATGCCGCGCTGGACATTGCCGGAGTTGGTGTCGACCAGATGCGAGCCACGCAACTCGCCATCGGGGTTGTAAATTTGCCGGCAGTAGTCATCGAGGATTTCAGGTGGCAGCGCATCTTTACGCCCCGGCTTGAACCAGCGCTCATTCGGGAAATGCACGAAGGCCGCGTTGGCAATGTCTTCCCCCCAGAACTGGTCGTTGTAGAAATGATTGAAATTCATGCGCTCGATGAATTCACCCAGGGCCGATGCCAGGGCGCTTTCCTTGGTCGATCCCTTGCCG
>CAIYYE010000354.1 GCA_903930395.1 uncultured beta proteobacterium | reverse complement strand
TATTCAAGAGCGGCTTCGCGCAGATCCTTTTCCACGGATTCTCCTCGGCATTCAGCAATTAGGGAAAACCTTGTACGTTACTCCAAAGCGGGGTTTGCTGGAAGCGTAATTCATAATTACCGACCAGAATCTTCAGCTTTGGCCGCTTGCACGCCTTCGTCTGCGGCTCGACCGCTCACATCGGTGCCGGCCGCCGGATCAGATGAGTTGCTGCGAAATAGCTCAGCAAGATGATGGCCATCAGCGAAAAACCAAATGCCAATTCCCTGCCTTCGCCCCAGGCATCGACTGTCGGCGAGAGCATCTTGGCGGCACCAAAGGCAGCGACCAGCAGGCTGATACCGGAAATTACCAGGCCCATGACCCGTGAAGCGATGAGTGCTACCTCATCGGCGCGGGCGATCAGGCGGGCGATCCACAGTCCATTGATGCCGTCGGTCAGCAACATGCCAAGCATGAACAACAGGGCGAGCACCAGCGCATGCGCCCAGCCGCCGAACTGCGTCGCAGTCAGGGCAAAGAAGGCTGCCTGCGAAAGGGTGTCGAAGGACAGGGCGAAGAGGGCGCCAACCAGCGCGATCAGCGGCGGGCTGGAGACGTGACGCAGTTTGCCGAGCAGGCGACCCTTGAGACCAACGGGCTGGACCATTTCGCGAGGCCCTGCGGCGAGTACGGCGGCGAGATTGAGGCTGCCCAGCGCAACAAGAAAGGCGATGGAAATGACCGCACCCAGCGTCCCGAACCATTCGGGCACCGCCCAGTGCCCGGCCAGCACCGAGACACCGAGGGCAATCGCCAGGACGACGGCACCGTGACCGAGCGAGAACAAGCTGCCGCAATAGCGGGCCAGACCTGGCCGATGGCGCGCGTTGTAACGCGTCAAACCGTCGATGGTCGCCAGATGATCGGCATCGAAGCCGTGCTTCATGCCGAGCACGAAAGTCAGGATCAGAAGCGACAACCAGTCGGGGGGCAGGGTTTCCATGAGGAGGCCTCGGAGTTTGTGACCATCTTCATACAAAGACCGGCGCCAATCAATCACCCTGTCGGCTTACCAGAATATCTGGAACGGGAAATGCTTTGATAAAACTGTAGTTCCTTGTTCAACCTTTGGGCACCGGGTTCCGTTAAAGAACTTATGCAGCACCAGGAGGATTCATCATGGCACACACCGACATCCGACTCGCCGTCGCCGAAGAACGCACCATCTACGATGTGGCCGCCATCGACCGCGCCATGGAAGAAGCTGCCGGCAACCGCAACGAAGCCCTGGCCAGTCTGTACGACAAGATGAAGCAGCGCGGTGGCGGCCGCTTCCTGATCCGTCCGACCGGCGCCGACATGATCGACGATCTTTACGACAGCTGCCCCAACTTCAGCGAAGTCATCGACGACCTCAAGAAATATGTCGCCCTATCCGTCGCCGGCAACGAACCGATGAGCTTCACGCCCATCCTTCTGCTCGGCGAACCCGGCATCGGCAAGACCCATTTCGCCCGCGAACTGGCCGCTCGGCTCGGCACCGGCCACGAATTCATCTCGATGAGTTCGCTCACCGCTGGCTGGGTTTTATCCGGCGCCTCGTCGCAGTGGAACAATGCCAAGCCCGGCAAGGTGGCGCACACTTTGGTGCATGGTGACTTCGCCAACCCCATTGTGGTGCTTGATGAGGTCGACAAGGCAGGTGGCGATTCGCGCTACGACCCGATGGGCGCGCTCTACGGATTGCTCGAACGCGATACAGCCCGCGCCTTCAAGGACGAGTTCATCGATATCGACATCGATGCCTCGCACATCCTGTGGGTCACCACCGCCAATGATGAACGCGGCATTCCCGAACCGATTCTCAACCGCATGAACGTCTACGAGGTGCCGCGCCCCGACCACGACGCCGCCATCAGTATTGCTGCCGCGCTCTACCGCGAGATCATCAGCCAGCACGACTGGGGATTCCCGCCGGAAGCCGACGAAGCCGTACTCGAACGCCTCGGCTCGATGCCGCCGCGCGATATGCGCAAACGTCTGCTCGCCGCCTTCGGCACAGCCAAGCTGGAAGGCCGCAACTGGCTCGAGGGCCGGGATTTTGAACAGGCGCGGATGGGGCGGAGCCGGAAGATCGGTTTCTGAAGAGGTCGCGGCGAAGGCGGCCTTGCTGCGCCTCCCGGCTGACCGAACTCCGGTCAACCGGGAGGCGTTAATTTGACAACGTCCGCACCGGACAGCACAACCGCAGCCAAAGAAAACCAAGCCCACCAGCCATCAGCGAGGCGAGAAGAATCGCCATCTTCGAGGCATTGACGAGATTTGTACTCTCGGCAAAAGCCAGGTTGGTGATGAAGATGGACATCGTGAAGCCAATTCCGCCGAGCAGCCCGGCACCAAGAATATGCGGCCACCGAAGGTCACCCGGCAGGCGACAGACCCCAAGCGCAACGGCCAGCAAGCAGGCCAGGAAAATGCCGAGCGGCTTGCCGATGAGCAAGCCACCAAGAATTCCCAGACTGTTGCTGGCAAGCAGTTCCTGCTGCCACCCCTCGGCGATGACAATCCCGGTATTGGCCAGCGCAAAAACAGGCAGGATCAGAAAAGCCACCGGCTTGTGCAAGGCATGTTCAAGGCGGTGCGACGGGGAAGCATCGTCTTCGGCACGCCCTGAAAAAGGAATGGCAAAAGCCAGCAACACCCCGGCTATGGTCGCGTGTACGCCTGATTTCAGCATCAGGAACCACATCAGCAGACCGCCCAGCACGTAGGGCAACAGTGTCATCACACGCAAGCGATTGAGGACGACCAGTACGCCAAAGACAGCAAATGCCGCCAAGAGATAGACGAGGGAAAACTGGGCGGTATAAAAAATGGCAATGACGACGATGGCGCCCAGGTCATCCATGACGGCCAGCGCCGTCAGAAAGACCTTGAGCGAAGCTGGCACCCGGCTGCCCAGCAAGGCCAGCACGCCGAGCGCAAAGGCTATGTCGGTCGCCATCGGAATTCCCGCCCCCGCCTGCGTCGGCGTAGCGCCGTTCAAGGCGAAATGAATCCCCGCCGGAACGACAATGCCGCCGATA
>CAIYYE010000353.1 GCA_903930395.1 uncultured beta proteobacterium | reverse complement strand
CTGCACCCGCGCCATTTCACCGGGCGAAGACGTCCGCGCCGGGAGGTGGTGGTGGGAAAATCCGGAAACCAAGGAGTGCGGGTTGCATGTGAAGGGCTGAAACTGCACCACGATTCAAAAGATCTCTCCTTCCTGTCGTCTGGCACAAGTAAATGGACTCTGATTTCTCAGGGTCCTTTTTCTTGCGTATAACCATCTGGAAATCGATGGTTTTGTGAGTCTTTGCGTAGTTTCAGCCCTTCACATGCAACCCGCACTCCTTGGTTTCCGGATTTTCCCACCACCACCTCCCGGCGCGGACGTCTTCGCCCGGTGAAATGGCGCGGGTGCAGGGGGCGCAGCCGATGCTGGGGTAGAACTTGTCGTGCAGGGCGTTATAGGGCACGCCGTTCTGCTTGATGTAGGTCCAGATTTCCTTCTCGCTCCAGTCCGTGAGCGGGTTGAATTTCTCCAGGCCGTTGCCTTCATCGTATTCGCGGATCGGCAGGCCGGTTCGCGTGGCGGCTTGCTGGGCACGGAGGCCGGTGATCCAGGCGCGTTTGCCGGCCAGGGCGCGCTTGAGCGGCTCGACCTTGCGGGCGTAGCAGCAGGCCTTGCGCAGGGTGACGGAGTCGTAGAAGCCGTTGATGCCGTGATTGCGCACGAAGGATTCGACCTCTTCGGCCTGCGGGAAATAGATTTTCAGCTTGAGGCCGTAATGTTTGCGCAGGGCTTCCATCAGGTCGTAGGTCTCAAGCGGCAGGCGGCCGGTATCAAGGCTGAAGATTTCAATCGGCAGCTTGGCCTTGACGATGAGGTCGGTGAGCACCATGTCTTCGGCACCCAGGCTGTTAGCAAAGGCGGCGCTTGACCAGTGGGCGGCGATGTCAGCGAGCACGGCCTGGACGGCCAGGGTCTTGGTGGCGACGCTGGCGGCCAGTTCGGGCGTGATGTTGAGCAGGCTGGGGGACATGGTGATGGTCAGGCGCGGCGGCGGAAGTGGGGTTGCGGCTGGGTGGTCGAAGTCTGGTAGGCATCGCTGAACGGCTTGAAGCCGGCTTCGATGGCGTGCACCAGGTTCTTGCCATCCTTCAGGGCGTAGCTGTCGAAGCCGACACGCTGATAGAAGAACAACTGGTCGTGCAGGACATCGCCAACGGCGCGCAATTCGCCCTGGTAATGGTAACGCTGGCGGAGCAGGCTGGCCGTCGAATAGCCGCGGCCATCGACGAATTTCGGGAAATTGACGGCAATGACGATGAAGTAGTCGAGATCGGCCGCGACATCCTCGACGCGCTCGTCGGGTTGCAGGAGCAAGCCGATGCGTTTGTGGCAGGAGATGATTTCAGCCTTGCGCGCCTGCCAGACGGCGAGCGGGAAGATGACGTCACCGGTCGGCAGGGCGACGGTTTCCGGGGTTTCGCCTTCGGCGATTTCAAGCGTTTGCCAGTTATCCGTCGCGGCTGCACCCAGTTTGATCAGTTGCGCCATTATGCGGCCTCCTTTTGTGCTGCCTTGGCCTTGCCGTGGGCGCGACCTTCATAAACGCGGTTCTTGAACGGGTCGATACCGATGCGATCGAAGGTGTCGAGGAAACGCTCGTCGGCGTGACGGCTTTCGATATACACCTTGATGATCTTGTCGACGACGTCGGGCATTTCATCGGCCGCGAAGGACGGGCCGATGACCTTGCCGAGTTTGGCGTCATTGCCCTGACGGCCGCCCAGTGTCACCTGGTAGAACTCGGAATCGTTCTTGTCCACGCCGAGCACGCCGATGTGGCCGACGTGGTGGTGGCCGCAGGCATTCATGCAGCCCGAGATGTTGAGGTCGATTTCGCCGATGTCGAAAAGGTAGTCGAGATCGTCGAAGCGGGCCTGGATGGCCTTGGCGATGGGGATGGACTTGGCATTGGCGAGGTCGCAGAAATCGCCGCCCGGGCAGCAGATGATGCCGGTCAGGAGGCCGGTGTTCGGCGTCGCCAGGCCGGCCGCTTTTGCTTTTTGCCAGAGGGCGTGGAGATCGGTCAGCTTGACGTCGGCGAGGATGATGTTCTGCTCGTGGCTGATGCGCAGTTCGCCAAAGCTGTACTGGTCGGCCAGATCGGCCACCGTGGCCATCTGCTCTGAGGTGATGTCGCCCGGCGCGATACCGGGCTTTTTCAGCGACAGGGTGACGGCCGTGTAGCCCGGCACCTTGTGCGGGTGGGTGCTGCGCGCGACCCACTGGCTGAAGGCCTTGTTGGCGGTCAGTTGCGCTTCCAGTGCCGCATTGCTGACGCTTTCGGCGCTATAGGCAGGGGCAGTGAAGTGGGCGGAAACGCGGTCGAATTCGGCTTGCGTGATGGTCGCCGGGCCGTCCTTGCCGTGCGCCCATTCGTCTTCGACCAACTGGGCGAAGGCTTCGACGCCGAGCGCCTGGACGAGAATCTTGATGCGCGCCTTGTAGGCATTGTCGCGGCGGCCCTGGCGGTTGTAGACGCGGAGGATGGCTTCGCAATACGTCAGGATGTGCTGCCAGGGCAGGAATTCACGCACCACCTGACCACGGATCGGGGTGCGGCCCAGGCCGCCGCCGACGATGACGCGGAATCCGGTTTCGCCATTCTGCACATGCAACTGCAGGCCGATGTCGTGGAACCACGTCACGGCACGGTCTTCCTGCGTGCCGGTAATGGCGATCTTGAACTTGCGCGGCAGGAAGGCGAATTCCGGGTGGAAGGTGGTCCATTGGCGGAGGATCTCGGCCAGCGGGCGGGGGTCGATCACTTCATCGGCGGCGACGCCGGCGAACTGGTCGGTGGTGATGTTGCGCAGGCAGTTGCCCGAGGTCTGGATGGCATGCATCTCGACTTCGGCCAGCTCGGCGAGAATTTCCGGCACATCCTCGATCTTCGGCCAGTTCAGTTGCAGGTTGTGGCGCGTCGTGAAATGGCCGTAACCGCGGTCATACTTGCTGGCGACCTCGCCGAGCCGGCGCAGTTGCGCCGAACTGAGCATGGCGTAAGGCACGGCAATGCGGAACATCGGCGCATGGCGCTGGATGTAAAGGCCGTTCTGCAGACGCAGCGGGCGGAATTCGTCGTCGCTCAGTTCGCCGGCTTTCCAGCGGCGGACCTGATCGCGGAACTGGTCGACGCGCTCATTGATCAGCTGGCGGTCGATAGCATCGTATTTGTACATGAAACGTCCTTCGGTTAAACGTCAGGCAAAAACCAGCTTGGTGCCGATCAGCACCAGCATGGCAGCCAGGATGCGGCGCAGGATGTGCTCCGGCACCTTGGCGGAAACTTGGGTGCCCAGCCAGATGCCGGGCAGTGAGCCGAGCAGCAGGCTGCCGAGCAGGGTCCAATCGACGCCGCCCAACATCCAGTGACCAAGGCCGGCGACCAGCGTCAGTGGTACAGCGTGGGCGACATCCGATCCGACAATGCGCACCGGCGAAAGTTTTGGGTAGAGGAAAAACAGCGCGGCAACGCCCAGCGCCCCGGCGCCGACCGAAGAAATGGTGACGAGCACGCCGAGGATGGCGCCGACCGTCACGGTAATCTTGCCCAGGCAGCATTGGCGCAGGGGCGCGTCTTCGTGCTTGCTGGCGTAGTCGCGCAGCTTGCGGCCGAAGAGGATGGCGATGGCTGTCAGCATGAGCGCGAAGCCGAGGCCGTGCGAAATGACCTGGCCGATCACATTGCTGCCCTTGGGCATCTGCGACAGGACCCAGAGGGTCACGGCGGCGGCCGGAATGCTGCCCAGCGCCAGCCGACCCGTGATGGCCCAGTCGATGTGCCCCTTGCGGCCATGCGCCACCGTGCCGCCGGCCTTGGTCAGGGCGGCGTAGAGCAGGTCGGTGCCTACCGCTGTCGCCGGCGGGACGCCAAAGACCAGGACAAGCAGCGGCGTCATCAGCGAGCCGCCGCCAACGCCGGTCAGTCCAACAATGGCGCCGACCGCAAAGCCGGAAAGGGTATAAAGATAATCCATGGCGCGCATGTTAACAGCGGCCAATTGAATCAAAAAGAATATTGAGTTAGATTGTTATATCGTTAGGTTATTAAGTGGGCCATGAAACTCCAGCAACTACGCTACATCGTCGAAATCCAGCGCCAGGGGCTCAATGTCTCCGAGGCGGCGGAGTCGCTCTATACCTCGCAGCCGGGGATTTCCAAGCAGGTCAAGCTGCTCGAAGATGAGCTCGGGATCTCCATCTTCGAGCGTAGCGGCAAGCGCTTTACCGGGGTAACCGAACCCGGCAAGGCGGTGCTGGCGATTGCCGAACGTATCCTGCGTGAGGCGGATAACCTCAAACGGGCAAGCAGCGAGTTCGCCACCGGCGATAGTGGCAGGCTGGTTCTGGCAGCGACGCATACCCAGGCGCGTTATGCCTTGCCGCTGGTGGTCCGCGATTTCGTGACCCGGCATCCCGACGTCAAACTCGAAATGCACCAGGGTAGCCCGATCCAGATTGCCGAATGGGTGATGGCCGGCGAGGCTGACATCGGCATCGCTACCGAGTCGCTCGACCTCTATCCGCAACTGATCACCCTGCCGGTGCGTCAGTGGACGCACTGCGTGATTGCGCCGGAAGGCCACCCGATTCTCAAATCACAGCCGCTGGCGCTCAATGAACTGGCGAAGTGGCCGCTGATTACCTACGACACGGCCTTCACCGGCCGTTCCCGGATAAACCGCGCGTTCGAGCGGATCGGCACCCAGCCCAATGTCGCGCTCACCGCCCTCGATGCCGACGTGATCAAGACCTACGTCAGCCTTGGCCTCGGGCTGGGCATCATTTCGGCGCTGGCCTTCGATGCGCAGCGCGACACGGGGCTGGTGGCGCTCGATGCGGCGCACCTGTTTGAATCCAATACCACCCGACTCGCCTTGCGTCGCGGCACCTATCTGCGGCGCTACGACTACGACCTGATCTCCCTGTTCGCGCCGCATCTGTCCAAACGGGTGGTCGAAATGGCCATGCAGGGCGGTGGCGACGAGTACCAGTTGTAGGACGGACAAGCGGCAAAGGTCTTGATCTACAGGCCGTGGATGAGCGGTCCGAGGCCATGAAAACCTGCGCTATGATGGCAAAAACATGAATCGGGAAGCCCCATGAAATCGATCGCAAAAATTCTGGCGGTAGTCGCCATGCTCACCAGCCTCAACGCGCTGGCAGCAGATCCGCCGCCACCACCGCGCAAGGAGGCGGTCATGGATACGGGTGAAAACGGGATGCGGTTGATGGTGTCAGTGCCTGATTTTGTCGATGGCCCCTACGATTTTTCGCGCAACAAGGGGCCGGTCGTGACGAGTCAGCCGGAACAGAACCGGGTCGCGGGTGAGGTGATGTTTACTTTGGCGCTCGGCGAATCGGCGCTGGTGAGCTATCAGAGTTCGGTGACCAGACTTTTGCGGCTGCAATCCGGAAATCCTGGTTTGACGGCTGAGGGCTTGGCGGAGGGGACGATAAGACAAGCCGGTTTTGCCGGTCGCGCCATCAAATTCGAGTGTCCATCCTCGTCCATCGAGGGGGCCAGCACGGTTTGCTACCGGATGAGCGGTAGCGGGGTGCCGGATGGAAAAGCCGGGCCGGAAAAAGCGGCGCATGCCCTGTTTGCCCTTTCCTTCGAGCAGGGAAGGCAGGGCTATCTCCTCATGGTGACGATAACCGAGCGGGATGCCGCGATGTTCGACGCCAACCCGGTCCGCTACGAAAAAGTCGTCTGGAACGGGCTGGCTGACCTGCTACGTAATCACAAAGCCGAGCGTCGTTGAAATTCCTGCGAGTCCCGGCAT
>CAIYYE010000352.1 GCA_903930395.1 uncultured beta proteobacterium | reverse complement strand
GGTTGAGGCCAGCCATATTCCGGCCTGGAAACTGGCATTCGGGGGGCTGCTCATCGGCTTTGGCGCACGTCTGGGCGGTGGCTGCACTTCCGGGCATGGCATTTGTGGCATGGCCTCGCTGTCGCCGGGTTCCTTTCTCATGGTGGTCACCTTTCTGAGTATGGGAATCGTCACGGCCTCGCTATTCAAGTGGCTGGGGGTCTAGCCATGCATTCAGATCACAAATTTCTCGATCCGCTGGGAACGCTGGTCAGCGGGCTGCTGTTCGGTTTTGGGCTGGCCTGGTCGACGATGATCAGGCCGGAGTCGGTTCTGGCTTTTCTTACCCTCTACGATCTCGGCCTGCTCTTCGTGCTGGGCAGTGCCGTTGGACTCAATCTGGTGGTCTATCAGCTGATGCCGCGACTGTGCCGGCGTACCCTGCTTGGCACCGATTTTCAGCAACGACCGTTTGCAATGGACCGCAGTACCTTGCTCGGTGGCATTCTTTTCGGCATCGGCTGGGGGATTTGCGGGGTTTGTCCCGGCCCGGCGCTGGCTGGCTTGGGCGCCGGCAACCTCGATCTCCTGATTGCGCTTGCGGCGATCTTTGTCGGGGCCTTGCTGCATGGTTTATGGGTCGATGCCAGAAGTCCGCAGGGCGATGCCTGATGCCTCCGCTGCCTTTGGCTGACACCCGGCAACTGCTCGTCGTTGTCGCCCCGTCGTGGGCCAGCACTGCCGGGCTGTTGCAGCGTTACGAGCGGGATACCCGGGCGGCAAATTGGCGGCGTTTGGGGCCGGGTGTCGGGGTCAGTCTTGGTCGTGCCGGGCTGGCCTGGGGGCGCGGCTTGCATGCGCAGCAAAACGGCCTTGAAAAACGTGAGGGCGATGGCTGCGCGCCGGCCGGCGTTTTTGCGATCACATCACTCTTCGGCTATGCCCCGGCGGACAGAGCTTTCGCCCGTGCCCTGAAGTTGCCTTATCTGTCGACTACGCCCGATTTCAAGGCTATCGATGACCCGGCCTCGGTGCATTACAACCGGATTGTCGATCAAGCTGCAGTGGCGAATCCCGACTGGTCTTCGTGCGAAGACATGCGGCGCAGCGACGAGCGCTATGCCGTCGGGGCGGTGGTGGCACATAACGCCGAACCGCCGGTAGCTGGCGCCGGGTCGTGCATCTTCCTGCATGTCTGGGCGGCGGCGGACGTACCGACGGCAGGGTGCACGGCGATGGCGCTGGCCGATATGACGGAAATTGCCGGCTGGCTGGATGCAGCGGCGATGCCCTTGTTGATCCAGCTGCCGCTGGTCGAGCATGAGCGCTTGTTTGAGGCTTGGGAACTGCCGCCGCTGGTAGCCTGATGCGCTTGCGGTGACAGTCGTCGGCCAGCCGGCTAGACTGGCTGCCTTTCATTCACGCTGCCGCTGCCTGTGCTCAATAAAATCTGGGTCGCCTTCATCCTCATCGGCTTTGTCGCCGCAGTGGCGCAGTTGCTGCAGGGCGACCTCGATATTTTCACGCGGGTACTGAACGGCCTGTTCGATACGGCCAAAACCGGTTTCGATATTTCACTCGGGCTGGTCGGCGTCATGAGCCTTTGGCTGGGGATCATGAAAATTGGCGAGCGGGGCGGCCTGATCGCATTGTTCGCACGGGCTGTCGAGCCGTTCTTTCGTCGCATCTTTCCCGATATCCCGGCCGGCCATCCAGCCAGCGGCAGCATTGTCATGAATGTCAGTGCCAACATGCTCGGTCTCGACAACGCCGCCACGCCGCTCGGCCTCAAGGCCATGCGCGAACTGCAGGAAATCAACCCGCAGAAGGACACGGCGAGCAATCCGATGATCATGTTCCTGGTCCTCAACACGGCTGGCATCACGCTGATCCCGACCTCGGTCATCGCCATTCGCCAGAGCATTGCGCTCAAGCAGGGCCTGGTCGGCTTCAACGCCGCGGATATTTTCCTGCCGACCCTGCTCGGCACCTTTGTCTCGTTCTGCGCCGGCCTCGTCGCGGTCGCGATCTGGCAGCGCATCAACCTCTTCTGTCGGCCGGTAATGGCCTTCTTCGCCGGCTTCGCGGCGCTCATGGCCGGGCTGTATTTCTGGCTGGCCGGCATGCCGGCGGATCAGATGGCGCAGATGATCGGTCTGCTCGGCAGCGGCATCATCGTGTCCATCATCGTGCTGTTTGTCGCCGTCGCAGCGTGGCGTGGCATCGACGTCTATGAGAGCTTTGTCGATGGCGCCAAGGAGGGCTTCGGCGTCGCCGTCCAGATCATTCCCTACCTGATCGCCATGCTCGTGGCGATTTCCGTTTTTCGTACGACGGGCGGCATGGATGTCCTGATCGGCCTCATCCGCAGCGCCGTGCTGGCCGTCGGGCTGAACGCCGATTTCGTCCCGGCACTGCCCGTCGGCCTCATGAAAACATTGAGCGGCAGCGGCGCGCGCGGGCTGATGGTC
>CAIYYE010000351.1 GCA_903930395.1 uncultured beta proteobacterium | reverse complement strand
GTGCAGATAGACTGCTGCTTCCAGTTGTATGGCGTCCACAGCTTCATTCCCGGCCCTGTTGGTCTCCAACGCGAGGCGAAGAATGCGCATGGTGCGTCCCTTGAACAGCGGAGAACGACTTTCAAACTGCAGCGCGAGCGAACGAAAGAATTGCAGGTCGCTGCTGGCATTTTTGTGGCCCGCTCCTGGTGATGAGGCGCGAGGCGATTTGCTTGAAATATCAGGCATTACCGGAGGGAAGCCCGTTACCGCTTCAATCAGCTCGGCACATGCCGTCTCCAACTGATGAGCCGGTCCGGGTGCGAGCGCGTCCAGACCTTGCACAAGCGTGGCCAGTTCCAGGTTGTCCAGTGACTTATTGGCAAGCAAGCCTTCGGTGGCCAGCTCAAGCCGGTCGATAGCCAGCAGGATCATCTCAGCCAGCACCGCCGAGAAGAGAATTTCTCCTTCACGAAAGCGCCCCAACAAGGTTTCTATGGGGTGAGCGACGGCGACGCCCAGCTCGAATTTGCAGAGTGCTGCATCGCCCTTGATGTTATGGATGGAACGAAAGAGGCTGGCAGTGATTTCGCGGTCGGCAGGTGATTTTCGCAAGCGGGCAACGTCGTGTTCAACCTCCGGTGCGCGATCGCTCAAGGCCTCGGCAAATTCTTCCAGTGATATGCGATCATGGATCGTTGGTGCGATGATCGAACGAATGTCCATGCCCTCTCCCCTTGCTGCTGATAGTTGGGTCGAGTTTAACAAACTAGTGCCCCAAACTGCGGGACTCCTTGCTTGTTCGGCCTTGACTGTACAACCTTCGCCACCTAAGATTCCGCGCTTCTTCAAGGAATTGCCTGACGTGACACTCGAACAGCTCTATGCCCTGATCGGGCCCGACATGAAGGCCGTTGACGCGGTCATTCGCGACCGCCTGCATTCTGACGTGGTGCTGGTCAGGCAGGTGGCCGAGTACATCATCGGTAGTGGCGGCAAGCGCATGCGCCCGGCCCTGGTCCTGCTGGCCGCCGGCGCTCTGGGCTATGAGGGAACCCGCCACCATGAAATGGCTGCGGTGGTTGAGTTTATCCATACCGCAACCTTGTTGCATGACGATGTCGTTGACGAATCAGCCTTGCGCCGCGGGAATGACACGGCGAACGCCATGTTCGGCAACGCGGCCAGCGTTCTGGTCGGTGACTTTCTATATTCCCGCGCATTTCAGATGATGGTCATGGTCGACAACATGCGCGTCATGCAGGTGCTTTCCGATGCGACCAATATCATCGCCGAAGGCGAGGTCCTGCAGTTGATGAATTGCCACGACGCCGACGTCGATGAGGCGCGTTACATGCAGGTCATCCATTACAAGACTGCCAAGCTGTTTGAGGCCGCAGCCCAATTGGGGGCCATTCTTGGGCAAGCCACGCCCGAGGTGGAAGCCGCTCTGGCCAAATACGGCATGCATCTGGGCACGGCGTTCCAGCTGATTGACGATGTGCTCGACTATTCCGGCCAGGAGGCCGATACCGGAAAGCACATTGGCGATGATCTGGCAGAAGGCAAGCCGACCCTGCCACTGATCTATGTCATGCAGCACGGCACTGCCGAGCAGGCTGCCTGTGTGCGCAAGGCCATTGAGGCGGGCGGGCGGGATGATTTTCCGGACGTACTCGATGCAATCCGAAAAAGTGGTGCGCTGGAGCACGCTCGGGCCCGTGCTGCGCACGAAGGAGACCTCGCCAGAGCATCAATTCAGTGCCTGGGGGATTCAAATTTCAAAAAAGCTCTGCTACAATTGACGCTCTTTGCAGTTGAGAGAAACCATTAGGCTTCTTTCTCATGTCGGAGTGTAGCTCAGCCTGGTAGAGCACTGCGTTCGGGACGCAGGGGTCGCAAGTTCGAATCCTGTCACTCCGACCAAAACACTGCAAAGAAAAAGCACCTAGCCATCCTTCGGGGTGGCTTTTTGCTTTTCCGGATCGGTAATTCGAGCCAGTTGAAGTGTGGTGAAATAGAGGCTTGCGGATTCTCCGCAGGCTTTTTGTTTTCGGGGTAAGCGATGAAATACCTGCTCTTGTTTGCGTTCCTGGCGGTGGTCTGGTGGATTTGGTCGAAGCGTCAGGCGAGTGGTCGAAAAGACGCTGCCACGCGGCGGGAGTCGCCCCCCGAAAAAATGCTGACCTGTGCTCATTGTGGCGTCCACATGCCGGCCAGCGAGAGTGTCGCCGAGGGTGACCGGATTTATTGCTGCGCAGCGCATCGCGACGCAGGCCGTTCCAGGGACGATTGATGCCGCGCTGGCTGTCATCGACCTGGGAGGCCAACTGGCGCTCATTCCAGTATTTCAATCTTTACCGGCTGGTGCTGGCAGCCCTGTTTTTTCTGGCCCTGATCTTTCCCCACGACTGGACTTCGCGCCTTAGTCTGACGCCATCGCCGTTCATGTTCGGGGTGACGGGTTTTTATATGCTGTCCACGCTGGCCGGCCTGCTATTCGCAACCTATTGGCAGCATCGATTCAACACTCAGTTGTCGATCCAGATGATGGTCGATGTGGGCGTTGTCAATTCGGTGATGTATTTGTCCGGCGGTGTTGGCAACGGCTTGAGTGTGCTCTTGCTGGTCTCGCTGGCGGCGGCCAGTCTGGTTGGTCGAGGGCGTCTGGTCCTGTTCTATGCGGCGCTGGCCACGCTGGCGATATTGCTGACTCAGATCTACGGGATCGCCGCCAAGGGGTTTGACGAGTCATCGATTGTTCAGGCCGGTTTCATTTCTGCGGGCTTTTTTGCCACAGCCATCCTGGCTCGTCTGCTCGGGCAACGCGTGATGGCCAATGAGGAACTGGCCCGTCGACGTGGCGAAGCGCTTGAGAATCAGATCCGGATCAGCCAGCGCGTCGTCGAGCGCGTCCAGGACGGCGTGCTGATCGTTGCGCAAGGGGGCCTGGTCAGCCATAGCAATCCGGTGGCTCGGGCGATGCTCGGCTTGCCCGGCGGGGAGGGACCGCTTGAACTGGCAGTGCTTGCGCCGACCCTGGCCATAGCCTTGCAGGCATGGGAAGGTGGCGGACGCGACGAAGGGCTGCTGTTTTCCGGGGCTGATGGACGTGACCTGCAGGCGCGCTTTGAGCGGACGTCGAGTTCGGATGGTGAAGTGCTGGTTTTTCTCGACGATGTCGGGCGGATCAAGGAGCAGGCGCAGCAGCTGAAACTGGCCTCTCTGGGCCGTCTGACGGCCAGCATTGCCCATGAGATCCGCAATCCCCTGTCGGCCATCGGCCATGCCGGGGAATTGCTGCGCGAAGAGCGGCGGGGCGATATTCAGGATCGCCTGTTACGCATTCTCAGCGAAAACGTGACCCGGCTTGACCGCATTGTCGTGGATATTCTTGAATTGGGTCGACAAAGTCTGCCTGAACCGGAGTTGCTGGCGGTCGACGAGTTCTGCGCCGATTTTGTCGAGCGTTTCGTGGCCACCGAAAGTTTGCCGCCGGGCGTTGTAGTACTCGAAGCGTCGCGCCTCAAGCTGTGCTTTGATCGCTCTCATTTGCATCAAGTACTGTGGAATCTGGTCAGCAATGCCTTGCGCCATTCGAGTCACGGTCCCGGTGCCGTTCGCATTGAACTTTGCAGTGCCCACCATGAAGGGCGGGTAGAATTGCATGTGATCGACGATGGTCCCGGGGTTCCAGAGTCCGTGCGTGAGCAGATATTTGAACCCTTTTTTACGACGCATACTCAGGGAACCGGCCTCGGACTGTTCATAGCCCGTGAATTGTGCGCAAACAACGGGGCGAGTCTCGATCTGGCCGCTTCGACAGGCGGGGCTCACTTCATTGTTGCAGGGAGAAACGACCAGTGTCTGTAGGCAGAGTAGAGCGACGCCCTCGCGGCGAATTGAGCCGGGTCCTCGTCATTGACGATGAGCCCGATATTCGCGAACTGATCGATCTGACCCTGGCCCGCATGGGCTTGGCGACAGCCTGTGTCGGCTCGGTGGCCGAAGCGCGGGCAGCCCTGGCGAGCGATGTCTTCCAGCTCTGCCTGACCGACATGCGCCTGCCCGATGGCGATGGTCTGGAGATCGTGCGGTGCATCACTGAGTCCTTTCCCCAGACGCCAGTAGCAGTCTTCTCTGCTTACGGTAGTGCAGTTAATGCGGTGGCCGCACTCAATGCGGGGGCCTTCGATTACCTGGCCAAGCCGGTCGGCCTCGAGCAGCTGCGCACACTGGTCAAGGCAGCGCTACGCCTGCCCGGCGGCGAGCAGGACAGCGAGAGCTCGCTCCAGGAGCTGATTGGTGATTCGCCCAG
>CAIYYE010000350.1 GCA_903930395.1 uncultured beta proteobacterium | reverse complement strand
GGCCAGGTTCACAAAGATGCGCGGCAGGTAGAACAGGCCGGCAAACCACGAGACCACCATCCAGATATGCAGCGTCTTGACGACTAGCATGCGTTTCTCCTAGCAAGCGCATCGGCTATCCCGACATCGACCGTCGGGTAGGCGAAACGCAGTTTCAATTCATTTTTCAGGCGCTGGTTGCCGATACGTCGGGATTCGCGCATGAAGGACATCTGCACTGGTGACAAGGTTTTCTCCGCCGCCGCCCGCGAAATGCGCGGCGCGCGCGGCAGCCCCCAGGCATCGGCAACCCGGTCGAAATACTCGGCCATCTTCAGGTCGGAATCATCGACGACATTGTAGACGCGGTTGGCACCGCCGCGATGCAGCGCGGCGACACAGGCAGCGGCCAGATCGTCGGCGTGGATGTGGTTGGTGTAGACATCGTCGGGCTCACACAAGGCCGGCATCGCCTTGTTCAGACGCTCAACCGGCAGGCGGTCGGCGGCGTAGATGCCCGGTGCGCGCAGAACGCTGACTTTTACACCCGTCCGTTGTCCCCAGGCGCGCAGGCAGCTTTCGGCATCGACCCGCCGGCCAGCCCGCGAACTTTCCGGATTGAGGCGACGCGTTTCATCGATCTGCGCCCCGCCACAGTCACCGTAAACCCCCGTCGTGCTTACGTAAACGAGACGCCGTGGTAGACTTTTGCCCTTGCTCAAGGCCGCCAGCAAGTTGCGGGTCCGCGTGTCATGACTGCCAGTACTGGGCGGTGGCGCCAGATGCAGCACGAGGTCGGCCAGTCCGGCCAGTCGTTGCAGGCTGCCCCGGTCGTCGAGATCGGCCAGCACCGGTATCGCCCCTGCATCGCGCCATGTCGCGGCCCGTGCCGGATCGCGCAGCAGCGCATAGACGCGGGCGCGAAAGGGGCTCTGGGTAAGGTGGGAGAGGATGCGGCGGGCGACGTCCCCGCTGCCGACAATCAGGATTTTTTGCACGCCGGCATTGTAGCCGACGGCCAAGGGGATTTTATGAGCTACCAGATCACTGTCCAGCCAAGCGGTCGCGAATTCGCGGCTGAAAGCGGCGAAACCCTGCTCGACGCCGCGCTGCGTCAGTGCCTGACGCTACCCTACGGCTGCAAGGACGGGGCTTGCGGCGCCTGCAAGGGCAAGGTACTCAGTGGCAAGGTCGATCACGGCAAGGCGCAGGCCCACGCCCTCAAGGACGACGAAAAAGCCGCCGGCCTGACGCTCTACTGCTGCGCCAGCGCTCAGTCCGATCTGGTCATCGAGTGCAAGCAGCTCGGCTCGGCCAGCGACATCCCGGTCAAGACCCTGCCCTCGCGCATCGAGAAGCTCGAAAAGCTGGCCCCCGACGTCATCGAGATCCACCTCCGCCTGCCAGCCAATGAGCGCCTGCAATTCTGGGCCGGGCAATATATCGACATCCTGCTCAAGGATGGCAAGAAGCGCAGCTACTCGCTGGCCAACGCGCCACACGACGATGCGGTGCTGCAGTTGCATATCCGTCACGTTCCCGGCGGCCTGTTCACCGAGCAGGTATTCAGTACCCTCAAGGTCCGCGACATCCTGCGCTTCAACGGCCCGCACGGCACCTTCTACCTGCGCGAGGATTCGACCAAACCGATGATCCTGCTCGCCGGCGGCACCGGTTTCGCGCCGATCAAGGCCATCGTCGAACACGCCATCGCCGAAAAATGCCAGCGCCCGATGTTCATCTACTGGGGCGCCAAGGCGCGCGTCGACCTGTACCAGAACGCGCTACCGGAAAAATGGGCGGCTGAACACGCCAACATTACCTACGTACCGGTTCTCTCCGAGCCTGCTAGCGGCGACGCCTGGAACGGTCGTACCGGCTTCGTCCATGCCGCCGTGCTGGCCGACTTCCCCGACTTGTCCGGCTATCAAGCCTATGCCTGCGGAGCGCCGGTGATGATCGATGCCGCCCGGCGCGATTTCACGGCACAGGGCCTGCCGGAAGAAGAGTTCTTCGCCGACGCCTTCACCTTTTCGACAAGCTGATTTTCAGCGCTGCCAAGCGCAGCCCTTGAGCACCTGCCCGTTCACCTCGACTGAAGCCGTCCAGGCAAAGGCGCCGTTGGCCTGAACATCCCGGCAGAGCGTCTTTTCCAGGCGGACGGCCAGCTTGTTGCCGTCCGTTGATGCATCGTAACGACTAAGATTTCCTTCGCTCCTGAATTCGGCATAGGGCAGCACGACATCGGGCCTGCCATAGCGCTGCAGGCGGACATGTTCGCCCCCGGCGACCAGCGCCCAGGCCGGATCGTTGCCGGCGGCCCGCCATGATTCTTCCTTGCCACCCGGCATTTGGCAGCGCCCTTCGACCCGAGCCATGTTGAAGGCCGAGGCTTTCAAGGTGCCGTTGTCGAGTACACCGAGCAGTTCGACATAAAGCCGTTTGCCGCTATCGAGACCGACGCTGTTCAAGACCTTCGTCACGGCGCCATCGGCTGAAACATCCTCGACATTGGCGTAGCTGCGGTCGCGGCAAGGCGAGAAAATCAGTCGGTCGCCCTGCTTCATCATGAGCCCGTAGGCCATTTTGGGCGCACCATCGACCGGCTTGGCCTCGTTGGCATGCAACGCCGTGGCGAGGAAGAGGGTGGCCAGCGCAGCGAGGAAGGGGCGAAAGTTCATGGCGAGGCGTCCAGTGAAAGGCAATGTCGTGCATTGTCGCCCCAGAGTTCGGCAAATCGTTTGATCCAGCTAAAAAAGCACGGATGCCCCGCCGTCAGGCTTGCCGCCCGAAACGTGTCAAGCGAACGTCCACAGTCACCACCAGCGTGTTCAGCGCCGCCGCCCTGGCCCGCCCTTCGGCACTGGCCCGATAGAGATGCGGCGTCATGGAAAGCAGGTCAGCGATCTGCGCCTGGCCATCGAGACTCAGCGAAAAACGAATGCTTTCCGTGGACAGGCTGCGAAAGCCGGCCGGGATGTCCTGCTCCGCGAGGCGCTCAGGCTTCAGGGCGGGATAGATGATTTCCCGCAGTTCGCGCAGATGGTCCGGCCCGGCATCAACCTGCAGTAATTCGCCGCCCGCTTTCAGCACACGGGCGAACTCGGCATAGACAGGAAAGCCGAACATGCACAGCACCCTGTCGAGCCTTGCCGGCAGCACCGGCAGATGGGCATTGGTACCGACTATCCAGTTCGGCCGCTGGTCCTGCTTGGCGGCAGAAAGTACGGCCCACTTCGAGATATCAAGCCCGAGGAGGACCAGCGTCTGTCCGGCGCCCGGCGCGGCGGCGAGCTGGCGCAGGTAGTAGCCCTCGCCACAACCGGCGTCGAGGCAACTGATCGTCGCATCCGCCGCACGCTCAGCCAGCACGGCGCGGCTCACCGCAGCGGCAATCGGCTGGTAATGCCCGGCATTGAGAAAGCGGCGACGCGCCGCAACCATCTCCTTGCTGTCGCCCGGATCGAGCGAACGCTTCTGCTGGACGGGCAGCAGGTTGGCATACCCCTGGCTGGCGATATCGAAACTATGCCCGGCCGCGCAGCGCCAGGTAGCGCCATGACGATGCAGCGGCGCACCGTCGAGCGGACAGGCCAGGGCCAGGAAGGGTGTAACGGGCATGGACGAACTTACTCGCCGAGATAGGCGGCGCGCACCTTGGGATCATCGAGCAGCATCGCCGAATCGCCATTGAAGGTGATTTCACCGCTTTCCATGACATAACCCCGCTGACTCGACTGCAGTGCCAGCCGGGCATTCTGCTCAATGAGCAGGATGGTCATGCCATCCGCCGCGACGGCGCGAATGACCTCGAAAATCTTCTGGACCATGATCGGCGCCAGCCCCATTGACGGTTCATCGAGGAGCAGCATTTTCGGGCGGCTCATCAGGGCACGGCCGATGGCCAGCATCTGCTGTTCGCCGCCGGAGAGCGTCCCGGCAAGTTGCGCCTCGCGCTCCTTGAGGCGGGGGAAATAGCCATAGACTTTTTGCAGATCTGCCGCGACCCCGGCCGCATCGTCACGGATGAAGGCGCCCATGTGCAGGTTTTCCAGCACGCTCAGGCGGGGAAAGACGCCGCGCCCTTCCGGCACCAGCGCGATGCCCTTGCGGATGATGTCGTGCGGCGCACTGTGGCTGATCTTTTCGCCACAGAAATGGACATCGCCACCGACCGCATCGAGGACTCGCGAAATCGCTTTCAGGGTGCTCGTCTTGCCCGCGCCGTTGGCGCCGATGAGCGCCACAGTCTCGCCTTCATTGACGTGGAAGGTGATGCTGCGCACCGCCTGGATGCCGCCATAGGCGACGTGGAGTCCGGTAACTTCAAGCACCTAGGTATGCCTCAATGACGCGTTGATCTTTTTGCACCACGGCCGGCACATCCTCGATGACCAGCGCGCCGTAATCGAGAACGGCAACCCGATCGCACAGGCCCATGACCAGTTTGACATCGTGCTCGATGAGCAGGATGGTCGTGCCGTCACGGCGAATGCCTTCGATCAGGTCGCGCAGTTGTTCGGTTTCCGTCGCATTCATGCCGGCGGCGGGCTCGTCCAGACAGAGCAGTTTCGGGTCGGTGGCCAGCGCCCTGGCGATTTCCAGTCGGCGCTGGTCGCCGTAGGAGAGATTTCTCGCCAGATCGTCGGCCCGCTCTTCGATCCGCACGTAATGCAGGAGGTCGATGGCGCGCTGGCGGATGGCAGCTTCCTCGGCCCGCGTCGCGGCATTGCGGAACATGGCCCCGAGCACGCCGGCCCCGGTCCGCACATGGCGGCCGACCATGACATTTTCCAGCGCCGTCATGTTGCCGAACAGGCGGATATTCTGGAAAGTGCGGGCGATGCCGCGCCCGGCCGCCTTGTCCGGCGCATCGGCAACGAGCGGCGTGCCGTCGAAGACGAAGCCACCACCGTCCGGCACATAAAGGCCAGTCATGCAATTGAAAAAAGTCGTCTTGCCGGCGCCATTCGGGCCGATCAGGCCGTAGATCTCACCGCGACGGATGCTCAGCGAAACCTCCTGCAGCGCCTTGACGCCACCGAAATGCTTGGCGACCGCTTTTGCTTCGAGCAGCAGTGGTGACAAATTCGCACTCATTTGCCGGTCTCCTGCAGTTCACGCTGACGTTCCGGCGAGGGCCACAGACCGGCCGGCTTGAAGCGCATGACGAGGACCAGGGCCAACCCGAAGATGAGCATGCGCAGGCTTTCCGGGTCGACCAGCATCTTGCCGAAGACGGCCATCTGCAAGGGCCCGACGCCGTAGCGCAGGACTTCCGGCAGCACCGTAAGCAGCACGGCCCCGAGGATGACACCGGGGATGTGGCCCATACCGCCGAGAACGACCATGGCCAGGATCATGATCGATTCGATCAGCGAGAAGCTCTCCGGCGAGACGAAACCCTGCATGGCCGAGAAAATGCCGCCGGCGACGCCGCCAAAACTGGCGCCCATGGCAAAGGCGAGCAACTTGAGGTTGCGGGTATTGATGCCGATCGCCTTGGCGGCGATCTCATCCTCGCGGATGGCCTGCCAGGCACGCCCGACGCGCGAATTCTGCAGACGCACGTTGATAATGATGACGAGGATGGCCAAGGCCACGAGCAGGAAGTAATACTTCTGCGGCCCGCTCAACGAAACGCCGAGAATCTGCGTCGCCCCGGAGAACTTGAAGGCGCCGAAACTGACCGGATCGATCAGCGTGATGCCCTGCGGGCCGTTGGTGACATTGATCGGTGCATTGAGGTTGTTGAGGAAGATGCGGACGATTTCGCCGAAACCGAGTGTCACGATGGCCAGATAGTCGCCGCGCAGCTTGAGCGTCGGCGAGCCAAGCAGGACGCCAGCAAAACAGGCCAGCCCGGCACCGAGCGGCAGAATGGCCCAGATCGGCCAGTGCAGCCCGAAGTGCGGACTCGCCAGCAAGGCCCAGGTATAGGCACCGACGGCATAGAAGGCGATGTAGCCAAGGTCGAGCAGCCCGGCCAGACCGACGACGATATTGAGGCCGAGGGCGAGAAAGACGTAAAGAATGGCGAAATCGAGAATGCGCACCCAGGCCTGACCTCCCAGCGCAGCAACGAAAGGCAGTGCAATCAGGAGCGCGGCAGCCAGACCGATGCCTGGCATTGAGCGGAAAAACTGACCCTTTTTCACGCCCGGTCTCCCGTCTTTTCGCCAAACAGTCCGGAAGGCTTGAACATGAGGACGACGATCAGCACGACGAAGGCGAAGATATCCTGATAGTGGCTACCGAGGAAACCACCGGTCAGATCGCCGATATAGCCTGCGCCCAGCGCCTCGATGATGCCGAGCAGGATGCCGCCGAGCATGGCGCCGGCCAGATTGCCGATACCGCCGAGCACGGCCGCCGTGAAGGCCTTGAGGCCGAGCATGAAGCCCATCTGGTAATGGGCGATTTCGTAGTAGGCGCCCACCATGACGCCGGCCACGGCACCGAGCGCCGAGCCGATAACGAAGGCGGCGGCGATGACGCGATTGATATTGACCCCCATCAGGCTGGCCACGGCCGGGTTCTGCGCCGTGGCACGCATGGCCATACCCAGTTTGGTGCGATAGACGAGGAGGAGCAGACCGCCCATCGTCGCCGCCGAGACGAGCACGATGATGATCTGGATGGCCGTGAAATTGGCACCGGCAAATTCGAAATCGATTTTCGGCAAGAGAGCCGGAAAAGTCAGGTAATTGCGCCCCCAGATCATCATCGCCAGATTCTGCAGGACGATGGACATGCCGATCGCCGTGATCAGCGGAGTCAGCCGCGGCGCGTTGCGCAGCGGACGATAGGCGACGCGTTCGAGCGCCCAGCCGAGCGCCATGCAGACCAGCACCGCGGCCATGAGTCCGGCCAGTCCGGCCAGCGCCACCGGCATGCCGGCCTTGATCAGCGATCCGGCGACCGTGATGGTGACCAGGGTGCCGATCATCACCACTTCGCCATGGGCGAAATTGATCAGGCCCATGATCCCGTAGACCATCGTGTAGCCCAGCGCGACCAGCGCGTAGATGCTGCCCTGGACGAGACCGTTGATGATCTGCTGGAGGAAAATATCCATTTAGTCTTTTTCTTGTGAACCATAAGGAAACGGCACCTTGCGGTGCCGTTTCCATGCAGCGGATTGAACGATTACTTCTTTTCTGCCGCCGCCTTGGTCGCTTCAGCCGCATCCTTGACGGCAGCAGCACCGGCCTTGACCACATCCTTGCCGGCTTCGGCCGCGGCCTTGGCGGCTTCCTTGGCTTCGCCTACCGCTTCCTTGCCCACCGCCGTTGCCGCACCGGCCACGGCCTTGGCCGCATCCTTGACGTCAGCGACGGCTTCCTTGAGGTCGGCTTTGGCTGCGTCGAGCGGGCTGCCACCGAGTGTCTCGACATACTCGAGCTTGCCGGCCGTGTATTTGTAGATCGAAATGGCGCCACCCTTGAGGTCACCCAAGGCATCGAACTCGATCATCGCCGTCACGCCGTCGTACTTCGTCTTGCCAACAGCCGGCAGGAACTTGACCGGGTCGACCGAATCGGCCCGCTGCATGGAGTCGGCCATGACCATCACAGCGTCATAGACATAGGGTGCGTAAAGCTGGATTTCGCCACCGAATTTCTTGGTGAATTTCTCGCGGAAGGCCGGGCCCTTGGCCAGCTTTTCCAGCGGCATGCCGGGCAGCGAGCAGAACTGGCCTTCGGTCGCCGGGCCGCCCAGCTTCATGAACTCCGGCGTACAGATACCATCGCCGCCGAGGAACCTGGCCTTGATGCCGAGTTCCTTCATCTGCTTGGCCATCGGACCGCCCTGCGCATCCATGCCGCCGAAGAAGACCAGTTCGGCCTTGGTCGACTTGATCTTGGTCAGGATGGCCTTGAAGTCGGTTGCCTTGTCGGTGGTGTACTCACTGGCAACAACCTTGATGCCGGCCGCTTCCGCCGCCTTCCTGAACTCGTCGGCCAGACCCTGGCCGTAGGCCGTGCGGTCATCGACGATGGCGACAGTCTTGACGCCCTGCTTGACGGCAAATTCGCCCAGGCTCTTGCCCTGCTGGACGTCGTTGGCCATGACGCGGAAGGCCGTGGCGAAGCCCTGCTGGGTGTATTTCGGGTTGGTCGCCGAACCGGAAATCTGCGGAATGCCGGCATCGGCGTAGAGCTTGGAGGCCGGGATGGTGGTGCCCGAATTGAGGTGGCCGATGACCCCGTTAACCTTGGCGTCGACCAGCTTCTGGGCCACGATGGCGCCCTGTTTCGGGTCGGCGGCATCATCTTCATTAACCAGCACGAACTTGACCTTGGCGCCGCCGATTTCCATACCCTTGGCGTTGAGTTCCTCGACAGCGAGCACGGCGCCGTTTTCGTTGTCCTTGCCGAGGTGGGCTTGCGGCCCGGTCATCGGTGCGACATGGCCGAGCTTGACGACGACTTCGGGCTTGGCCGCCGGTGCCGGAGCGGCGACGGGCTTTGGCTCTTCCTTCTGCCCGCAGGCAGACAGGGCAAAAGCGGCAGCAACGGAGAGGGCAACTACGGAAAGCCTGGCTTGCATCGATGTTTCTCCTGAATGTTGGGGGGCAAAAAACAATACCTGCTGATTGTCCGGAGGCACCTCATAGCTGTCAATCACAAGGTGATATGATAAAAGCGTATTTCATCCAGCCCGAGTCATTGATGCCCGCCCTCGCCCGATTGCGCTTCTATTTCAGCAAGACTGCCCGCAGAATTTTCGCCATGCTGCCGCAGAAGAGCCGTCACAAGGTCTATCGCTCCTTCATCGACTGCGACCCCGAGCCGAACAAGCGCCTCGTCCTTAAAATCGCCGAAAGCCGCGAAGAACTCGAAGCCTGCTTCAAGTTGCTGCACGACGCCTACGTCAGCAGCGACTTCATGACCCCCGATCCGTCCGGCATGCGCATCACGCTCTATCATGCCCTGCCGACGACCACGACCTTGTGCGCAAAACTCGACGACCAGGTGGTCGGCACCCTGTCGCTGATCCGGGAGAGCGCCATCGGCTTTCCGCTCCAGCACATCTTCGACCTGAGCAGCGTCCGCGAGAAAAAAGGCAACATCGCCGAAGTCTCGGCCCTTGCCGTTCATCCGCGCTTTCGGCGAACCGGCGGCACCATCCTCTTTCCGCTCATGAAGTTCATGTACGAATACTGCACGACCTTCTTCGATACCCGCCATCTGGTCATTGCCGTCAATCCTCGCCACATCGAGATGTACGAGTCGCTGCTCTTCTTCAAGCGACTGACCGCCAACGTCGTCGAGAAATACGACTTCGTCAATGGCGCCCCGGCCGTCGGCGCCACGCTGGACCTCAAACATGCGCCGGACAAGATGCGTAAAGCCTATGCCGGCAAGGCACCGAACCGCAATCTTTACCACTACTTCGTCGAAACCCGGCTGACCAACATCCAGATTCCGAACCGCCGATTCTTCACGACCAACGACCCGGTATTGACGCCCGACCTGATCGATTATTTCTTCAACCAGAAGACCCAGGTCTTCGACAAACTGAGTGATCGCAAGAAGACCCTGCTCCATCTGATCTATGACCTTCCAGCCTACGCCGGCATACTCCCCAAGCTTCCGGCCCATGGGGCGGCCAAGAAAATACGCCAGCATCGGCGCTTTTCGGTCAAATGCCCGGCCTACCTGAGCAATGCAGGCGGGCTCTTTGAAAAGCCGGTCAACATTGAAGTGATAGAGATAGCGCGTTACGGCTTCCGGGCCAGGATCGCCCAGAAGATTCCGGCCAATGTCTGGCTCAACGCCACCGTCCAGCTCGGCCTCAATGAAGTGTCACGCCTTACCGTTCAGGCCGTTCAGGAAATGGGCGCTAACGACCAGTATTTCTGCGGTTTCCGCATCGGCGAACCAGATCTCATCTGGCGAAAATTCGTCTCGGCGCTGTATGAAGGACATACGCACAAGGATCTTGATCGCGCCACCCAGTTCCTGACCTGACCGGAACATTCCGCTTCGGCTAAACTCAAAGCTCCAAGATGCCCGTTGCCACCACCCCCGGCAGCGGATCATTCGTTCACGCCCACAAGGCGTCACCAGGGAGAGCATCATGAGCAAGCCCGCTCCGCCAGCCGCTGTCACGGCAAGGCTGGACGACAAATACACCGCCACCGCCGGCCGCGTCTTCCTGACTGGCACCCAGGCCCTGATTCGCCTGCCCATGCTGCAACGCGAGCGCGATCTCGCGGCCGGGCTGAATACCGCCGGTTTCATTTCCGGCTATCGCGGCAGTCCCCTCGGCAACCTCGACCTCGGCCTATGGAAAGCAAGGGAACACCTCGCCGAGCATCACATCACCTTCCAGCCCGGCCTCAACGAAGACATGGCGGCGACCGCCGTCTGGGGCAGCCAGCAGGTCGGGCTGTTCCCCGGCGCGACATACGACGGCGTGTTCGGCCTGTGGTACGGCAAGGGGCCGGGCGTAGACCGTTGCGGCGATGTCTTTCGCCATGCCAACGCCGCCGGCACAGCCAGGTTCGGCGGCGTACTGGTCATCGCCGGCGACGATCATGCGGCCAAGT
>CAIYYE010000349.1 GCA_903930395.1 uncultured beta proteobacterium | reverse complement strand
GGCGCTGCGTGTGGGCGCCTATTCGATGTATGGCGACAGGATTGGCTTCAACTTCAGCGTGCTGATCGATCCTGCGCTGCGGCCGCTTGGGGGTGTGCGCGGCCCGGGTCCACTTCCGGTCCGGCCACGCCCGCCTATCGCGGAAAGCCCCGAGGTTTGGACAACGACCTGGCTGGATCAGCCCGACGCCAAACAGCGGTTGCTGGACGCGATGAATGCCGCGCTGGACAAGAACGAGCTTGAGGTGGAGCAGATCAGCGTCACCGCCGACACCGCGCAAGTCCGGTTCCGCAATGTGAATTATGATGCCGCCTCGCAGGCCGTCGGTCGCATCGCGCGGGCGATGACCCATGCCATGCCCGCATCCATCGAGACCTTCGAGATTGTGCCAATGGTTTATGGCATGCCCACCGCCAAGGTCGTGGTCCGCCGCAGCGACATGGAGGCGCTTGAGTTTGCGCCAGATGCCGGCAATGCCGTGCGCGCCCGGATTTCCATTGCCGAGGCGGGCCGTCCCTTGGCCGATCGTTTGACGAACACCGAACTGCTTCCAAAGTTCAAATGGTCGCTGGTGCCCTATGTCCAGACCATGCTGTTCCACCCCAGGGTGCCAATTCAGGCGCTGTATGGGGTGCGGCTGTCTGCCAACCTGGAGCTTAGCCGCGGCTTTCTGATTTCGGCAGCAGTCAACGACAAGTGGGGCGGAAAGGTGAGGAGCCGAAATCGCAATCGGGTGGACAGTGCAATCCCGGCGGTTCGCAGCGACACCGCTGTTTACCTCGATCAGGGCGATCCGGCCCTGACTGTGCTGAACGCCGTCTGGTTGGGAAAACTGGCGCCGCAGCTTTATAGCCGTGTGTCGGTTGGATATCTGGAACTGATGTTCGGTGGCGTCGCGGCTGAGGTGATGTGGAAGCCCGTCAATCGGCGTTGGGCGATTGGGGCCGATCTGAACTATGTTGCGCAGCGCAACTCCGATGGCGGATTGGGTTTTGACACCTATGACTACCGGGTCGCCACCGGGTTTGTGTCTGGATATTTTGACCTTGGCAAAGGCTATGAGGTGCAGCTTGACGCGGGCCGTTACCTGGCGGGCGATGTCGGCGCGACCTTTACCCTGATGCGGACCTTTGCGAACGGTTGGAAAATCGGCGCCTTCGCAACATTCACCAACCTGTCGGCCAAGCAGTTTGGTGAAGGCTCGTTCGACAAGGGTTTGAAGTTCGAGTTTCCGCTGTCTTGGTTCACCGGTCAGGGGACGCGGACAATCCTGCCATTCACGTTGCGGCCGCTGGGGCGTGACGGTGGGGCGCGGTTGAACTTGGGGAACAGGTTGATCCGCCTTGTGCCCAACTATGGTACCTACGAATACGATCGGCAGGCAGGGCGGTTCTGGAAATGAAACTTGTGCGCAGTCTCGTCCTGCCCGTGGCGCTGATGCTTGCCGGTTGCGGAACGAACCGGGATTCGACGGACCTTGAGGCCCCGATCCAAACGGTCGTGGAACGGTTTACCCCGGCGGCGTTGCGGCAACCGTCGCTGAACTTGCTGAACACCAACGCCGCCCTGTCCGTCCGGGCCAAGCTTGAGGCAGAGGGGCGTCCGACCCTGTTGGTGACCCATCCCACCCTGCGGTTCGAAGGGCTGATGTCGCCGATTGGCCAGAATGCTGGGGTTGTCACCTGGGCCAGCCCGACAGGCGAGGCTGTTTCCCTTCGCGATGGCATGGTGGTGGCCAGCAGGGGTTTTGGGCCGGACCTGATGTCATCGGCCGGGCCCTCTACCGCCAGGGTGCAAACTGGAACCGGGGCGACCCGGCGCAGCTATTTCTATCTGGATGGGGCCGATGCGCGCCGTGCTTTCGACTTTGACTGCACCCTTGCCAAAGGGGCCAGCGGAACGGCATACATTCTGGGAAAGTCATATGCCACAACCAAGGTTACCGAATCATGCAGCCACCCTTTAGGCAGCTTTGTGAATGAGTATTGGTTCGACAACCGCCTGATTTTACGGCAATCTAGACAGGCCGTAACCTTGGGGATGGAGAGCCTGCTTGTTCAGCGGATAATTGACTAGACTTGGAAAAGATGCTTACACTAAAAGCGTATCCGTGCTATTCGCTCTTCCAAAGAGAGTTGTTTTGGAGTCTGATCATGAAAAAATTCGCTGCCATAGCGCTTGCCCTTTCCCTCGTCGCGACGTCCGCTTCAGCGGTGGTGATTGATGTGACCATTGAGGGCGTAATTCAGCGCATCGACTGCGGTACTGAGGCTACGCTCGAAGGTGCTGCATTGTCCGAAGTGGAAAAGGGCTTCTGC
>CAIYYE010000348.1 GCA_903930395.1 uncultured beta proteobacterium | reverse complement strand
GCCTCGAATTCGACACCGTGATCCTGCCCGGCCTGCATCGCGCCACCGGCGGCAACGAGAGCAGCCTGCTGCTCTGGGATGAAGTGGCCGGGGCCGATGGCGAGGAACACCTGCTCGTCGCGCCGATCAAGCAGAAGGGGGTGGGCAGCGAGGAGCCGAGCGCCTACGATTATCTGAAAAAGCTCGAAGCCGAGCGCGCCGGCCACGAGGACGAACGTCTGCTCTATGTGGCAGCGACGCGGGCCATCCGTCAGTTGCATCTGATCGGTGTGGCTGTGGCCAATGACGAGAAGGAGGACGGCCTCAAGTCGCCGGCCGCCGGCACGCTGCTCGACTTGCTGTGGGCCGGCGTTGCGCAGCCGGTTTTTGCGGCGGCACTGGCCGGGAGCGAAGCGGCGGCTACAGTGACGACCAGCGTCGATCCGGCCAGTTTCATCCCGCCGCTCGTCCGCCTGCGGGACGCCATGCTGCCGGCCGGGCTGGGCGCCTTGCCCGAAGGCCTGCGTCCGGCCGACAATCCGCTCGATCTGGATGAGGTGGATGCGGTCTTGTCGCTCGAGGCGTCGGTCGGGACACTGGTCCATCGCTATCTCGAACTGATCGCCCGTAGCGGCCTGCAACACTGGCCGCCGGCTCGGGTGACGGCCTTGTCGGCGATCTGCCGGCGCTGGCTGGTCGGGCAGGGCCACAAGCCCGAGGAGGCGGCGAACGGCGCGGCCGAGGTGGTCTCCGCGCTGGTCACGACGCTGAACTCGGAAAGCGGTTGCTGGGTGCTCGCCGATCATCCCGAGGCGGCCGCCGAGCAGGCATGGAGCAGCAGCGACGGTGAAGTGACGGTCAATCACGTCATCGACCGGGTTTTTGTCGCCGATGGTTGCCGCTGGATCATCGACTACAAGACAGTCCGGGTGCCGGAGAGCGATCTGCCGCAACGCGCGGCGGGCTACCGGGCGCAGCTTGATCGCTATGCCAGCCTGTTCGCCGATGCCGGGCTTCCGGTCAGGCGGGCGATATTCTTCCCGCTGCAGGGTTGCCTGTGCGAACTCGATCCGGTCGGCTCGGGATGACGCCAGGATGATGCGTTCGGGATATACCGACTATCGGCTGCATATCCATACCGCCTATAATGCTATTCTTTCTGGGGGCAGCGGGCTTTCGCTCGCCTTGGCAGGCATGGGGGGCAGGGACGCATGACCGGATCAATTCACCAGGTTTTGGACCGTCCACGGACGGTCGCCGGCTTGCCGTGATCAAACCACCCAAGGCGATTCAGGCCGGTCGTGCCTTTGCCATCCTGGCGGCTGTCTTCGTGCTCGCCTTCGGGGTGGCTGTCGTGCTGCTTTCGCTCGACCAGCAGCGCGTTATCGAAGCGACCAGCCGGCTGCAGGATCAAACCGTTCCGGAAATTCTCCGTTTCCAGCGCCTCGCCCGCAATCTCGAACAACTCCGCCAGGAGGGCGAGCGCATTTTTGCGGTCAGCTCGCATACCTCGCGGCAGCAATCCCTGTTTGTCGTGACGCTGATCGCCAGCCATCCGGGCATCCTTGAGCATCCCGCTTCGGCGGCGCTGGCGCGCGAGACCGAGCAGTTCCTGGCCAACATCGTCCGCCTGTCGATGACCGACGAGCGTCGTCCGGCCACCCGTTACGACGAGTGGCAGCAGCTGGCCAGGCGTCTGGGGGCGGCGGTGGACGAGGTCATGCTCGAGGGGGTCAAACTGGCCAACAACGACCTCGACGTGGCGACCCGGGCAATGAAACTGGCGCGCTACAAGCTCATGCTGGTCCTCGTCCTGGTCGGCGTCTTCCTGCTCTTCTTTATGATTCTCGTGCGCCGCCACCTGATTTATCCGCTGCAGCGCATCAACCTTGCCCTGTCGACCCTGAGCGCCGATCGGCCGGCGCCCGAGTTTGGCGCATCGACCATGCTCGAAATCCAGGCCGTCGAGAGCGCCATTCGCGAGCACCACGCCTTGCTCATCCAGAATGATGCGAGCCGGCAGGTGCTGGAAAAGCTGGCCAACAAGGATGGCCTGACCGGGCTGATGAACCGTCGTCACTTCATGCAGTCGGCCGAGGTTGAATTGCAGCGTGCGCAGCGCTATAGACGGCCGGTGACGGTGGCCATGGCCGACCTCGACTTCTTCAAGAAGCTCAACGATACCTACGGACATGCCGCCGGGGATGCCGTCCTGCGCGCCTTTGCCGATCTCGTGCAGGACACCTTGCGCCAGTCCGATCTGGTCTGCCGCTACGGGGGCGAGGAGTTTGCCTTCCTGTTCCCCGAAATCGGTCCGGCTGAAACCGAAAAGCTGGCCGACCGCCTGCGCATCCGCTGCGCCGACATGGCAGTTCCCTTGCCTGACGGGCGCTCGGTCAAGGCCACGGTCAGCATCGGTCTGGCCGACGCCAGCGAATGTCCCATCGACATCGCGTTCAAGCGCGCCGACGAGGCCCTCTACGAAGCCAAGCATCTGGGCCGCAACCGGGT
>CAIYYE010000347.1 GCA_903930395.1 uncultured beta proteobacterium | reverse complement strand
GTGGTCACCGCCGAAAACGGCTTGCGGGCGGTCGAGCAGTACAAACAGTCGGGCTTTGATCTGATCCTCATGGATATCCAGATGCCGGAACTCAACGGACTCGAGGCCGCCCGGCAAATTCGCGCCCTCGCCGGGGGTGATGCCATCCCTATCGTGGCGCTCACGGCAAACGCCTTCGATGAGGACAGAAAGCATTGCATCGAAGCCGGAATGACCGACTTTATCGGCAAGCCGACCCAACCCGACGACCTCTATCAATTGCTCGCCAGATATTTGCCGAGGCGGCACGAGGACCCGTTCGCCACCGCCCCCCACCAGGCTGAGGCGCCGGCAGCAGGGTCCGCAGCGCCCGACCTGCTGCCCAGACTCGATACGCTGGCTGAACTGCTGGCCAGTGGCGACATTGAAGCAACCCGCCAATTCAACAGCCTGGAAGCCGAATTGAACAGTTTTTGCCCGGACGAGTGCGAACAACTGCGCCAGAAGATCGCCCTGTTCAACTTTGATGCAACACCGCCACTCATTGAAAAAATAAAAAAGCTGCTAAGCTGAATTTTTCTCGGCTGCGGCGCACGGAATGCCTTGTGTCAGCGCGTTTGAGGAGGGAGACTACGGCCATGAACGAAGTATGTGGAGAGCAGGCGGAATGAGCACGACTCAGGGACCGGGCAAACCCATCGTCTTGATTGTCGATGATGTGCCTGACAACCTCTGCACCATTTCCGAAATGATCGGCCAGCTCGGCGTCGACGTCCGGGTCGCCAACAGCGGCCAGGTGGCCCTTCGCTACGCCCGCCTCGACCCTCAGCCCGAGCTCATCCTGCTTGATGTCATGATGCCCGGCATGGATGGCTACGCCGTACTCCGCGCCCTCCGTGCCGATCCGCAAACGGCCGACATCCCGGTCATCTTCGTGACCGCCCTGGACAATCCGGAAAGTGAGGAACAGGGCATTCAGGAAGGCGCCGTCGACTACATCAGCAAACCGATCAACCCGGCCGTCCTCGGCATTCGCGTCAAGGCCCAGCTTGAGCTGAAGCGGGCCCGCGATACCGTGGCCGGGCAAAAGGCCTGGCTCGAACAGGAAGTGGCCCGGCGCACCGCCGAAAACATCGCCCTTGAAGCCCGCCTGCAGGTTGCCCTGGCCACCTCAGGCTTCGGAATCTGGGAATTCGATCACGCCGCCGGCAGCAACCACTGGAGTCCCAGCCTGGCACAGATTCTCGGCTTGTCCGAAGGACCCCCGAGCATCGCCGCCAGCCTCGATCTGATCCACCCGGAAGACCGCGACACCATGCTCAAGGCCCTCGACGGCTCGGCCGGATCGGGTGACGAAATTCATGTCGAAGAAGCCCGCATGCGCCATGCCGAAGGTCACTGGGTATGGATGGAAGTGCGCGGCCGGATACTGGCGCGTGATGCCCAGGGCAAGCCGACCCTGAGCCTGGGAACAATGGCCGACATCTCCCGGCGCAAGCTTACCGAAGCCGAGCAACGGTTGTCATCGGTCGTTTTCACGGGAATCAATGATGGTATCTGTATCACTGATGCCAATCGCCGGATTTTGCTGACCAACCAGGCCTTTGCCAAGGTCAGCGGTTACAACAGCAGTGAAACGGCTGGCAACACCCCGAAACTGCTCCAGTCCGGCGTACATGGGGCCGAGTTTTATCGCGACATGTGGGACAGCATCAACCGTCAGGGAAAATGGCAGGGGGAAATCACCAACCGGCGCAAGGATGGCGAACTCATTTCGGAATGGCTGAGCATTTCGGCCGTGCACGACGCCAGCGGTCGTCTGACCAATTATGTCGGCATCTTCAGCGATCTTTCGGAACGTAACGCCGCTGCCGAGCGCATCCAGTACCTCTCGAGCTTCGATCCGCTGACCAAGCTGCCCAACCGCAGCCTGTTTGCCGACCGCCTCTGGCAATCGCTGATCAGCGCCCACCGCTTCGGCCGCGAGACTGCCGTCATCCTGCTCGACCTCGACCGCTTCCGCCTCATCAACGACACCCTGGGTCCGCCGATTGGTGACGGCATATTGGCCGAAGTGGCCCGCCGGCTCAATCTCCAGGTACGCGAGGGCGATACCGTCGGCCGACGATCCAGCAACGAATTCGGTTTCGTCATGGCCAGCCTGGGTCAGGAGCGCGATGCCATTTCCCTGGCCCAGCGCATGCTCGATGCCGTTGCCGTGCCTTTCGACGTGGAGGGTCACTCGATCTCCCTCACCGCCTGTATCGGCGTTGCCGTCGCCCCACGCGACGGCAACGACACCGACACGCTTATGAAGTGTGCGGATGCCGCCCTGCTGCGGGCGAAGGCCAACGGACAAAACACCTTCCGCTTCTATTCTCCGGAAATGGATGCCGATGCCAGCCGCCGGCTCGGGCTCGAAGCGGCCCTGCGCCAGGCGCTTCAGAACAACGAACTGACTGTCCACTACCAGCCGCAGATCAGCCTCGACAGCGGCAACATGATCGGCATGGAAGCCCTGCTGCGCTGGAATACCCGGGAATTCGGCCCGGTTTCCCCGGCCGAGTTCATCCCGATCGCCGAAGACACCGGTCTGATCCTGCCGATTGGCGAGTGGGTCTTGCGCACCGCCTGCCGGCAGACCCGGCAATGGCTGGACCTCGGCCTCGCCAACCTGCGCATAGCGGTCAATCTCTCGCCACGCCAGTTCCGCCAGAGCAACCTGACCGGCCTGGTGAGCCAGTGCCTGGCCGAAACCGGGCTGCCCGCCACCGCCCTTGAACTGGAAATTACCGAAAGCTCTCTGATCGAAGAGGTTGACGAAGCAATCGCCCAGTGCCGGATGCTGAAGAAGCTCGGCGTCAAGATATCACTCGACGACTTTGGCACCGGCTATTCGTCACTGGCCTATATCTCGCGCTTTCCCTTCGACAAGATCAAGATCGACCAGAGCTTCATCCGCGACATTACCGAGAACCCGGTCAACGCCGCCATCGCCAACGCCGCCATCGTTCTTGCCCGCAGCCTGAACCTGTCGGTCCTCGCCGAAGGCGTTGAAACCGAAGCGCAGGCCAGTTTCCTGCGCAGCCGACGCTGCGATGCGATGCAGGGCTATCTGTTCAGTCGCCCCGTACCGGCCGCCGAATTCGAGCAATTGCTGGCCAGCCGGAAGCGCATGACGCTTTCGGACAAAGCGGAGCAAAGCCGCCAGACACTGCTCATCGTCGACGACGAACCGAATATCCTGGCCGCCCTGACCCGCCTGTTCCGCCGCGAAGAATTCAACATCCTGACCGCCCAGTCGCCAACGGAAGCTTTCGAACATCTGGCCAAACAGTCGGTGCAGGTCATTCTCTCCGACCAGCGCATGCCGGAAATGTCTGGCACTGAATTCTTTGCCCGGGTGCGCCAGCTTTACCCAGACACCATCCGCATCGTTCTGACCGGCTACACCGATCTCGACTCCGTCACCGACGCTATCAATCGTGGCGCCATCTACAAGTTCCTGACCAAGCCCTGGGACGGCGATATCCTGCGCGAACAGATACGCGAAGCCTTCCGCAAGGCTCAGGGGGCTGACCATGAAATCCGATGAAATGCGGCATACCAGTCAGCGCGAACAGGAAGGCCGGCAACGCACGCCCGATGCATTCGACCTCCTCATGCAGGTCGTCAATGCCAGCCCGGTTGTTTGCTTTCGCTGGGCGGCGGGTGATGGCAGACCAGTCATTTTTGTTTCAGACAACGTAGCACAGTGGGGCTATCGGGCCAGCAACCTGGTTACCGGCAACCCGCCATTTGGCGAATTGCTGCACCCCGATGACCGAGCACGTGTAGCGTCAGAAATAGCCAGCCACGAAAGCTCCGGAGCCACGAGCTATAACCTCGAATACCGCCTGCTGACGGCGCAAGGCCAGGTAATCTGGGTGGTTGACCGGACCCGTGTCGTGCGCGACAGCGAAGGTCGGCCCATCGCTTTCGATGGCGTCCTGACCGACATCAGCGAACGCAAACAGCAACAGCAAGTATTGAGTGATGCGCTCAATCAACAAAAACAACTCAACAAGCGCCTCGAAGAAGCCAACAACCAGTTGATGCAATCGGAAAAAATGGCCTCGATCGGCCAACTGGCGGCCGGCGTCGCCCACGAACTGAACAACCCGATCGGCTTTGTGCACTCCAACCTGGGCACCCTGGATGGCTACATCCGTGACCTGCTGGCGATCATTGACGGTTACGAGCAGATACTCGTCAAACCTGGCGAATGCAGTCCCCATGAAGATGAAATCAGGCAACTGAAGGAGTTGCACGATTTTGCCTTTCTCAAGGACGATATCTACAACCTTCTCAATGAATCCAGGGATGGTCTTGGCCGCGTGCGCAAGATCGTCCTCGACCTCAAGAACTTCTCGCGCGTCGGCGAACAGGAATGGCAGGAAGCCGACCTCCATGAAGGCCTCGACTCGACCCTCAACATCGTCTGGAACGAACTCAAGTACAAGGCCAAGGTGATCAAGGAGTACGGCGATATCCCCAAGATCCACTGCCTGATTTCGCAACTCAACCAGGTCTTCATGAACCTGCTGGTCAATGCCGGGCACGCCATCGAAACCCAGGGCACAATCACCATCCGCAGCTTTCGCCAGGACGACGACAAGGTCTGCATCGAAGTCAGCGACACCGGACAGGGTATTGCGCCCGAGCATATGAACCGGATTTTCGAGCCCTTCTTCACAACCAAACCGGTCGGCAAGGGGACCGGCCTCGGGCTGTCGCTATCCTATGGCATCGTGCGCCGGCACAAGGGCCGCCTCGAGGTTGAAAGCGTCGTCGGCCAGGGGACCACTTTCCGCGTGGTACTGCCGATCAACCCAACACCGCCTACTGAAACCCAAGATTCGGAGACTTCATCATGAGCGAGACCGTGGCCGCTCCCACGCTACTCTTTGTCGATGACGAGCCGGGCATCCTGTCGGCACTGCGCCGCCTGTTCCGGCCGCATGGCTATCAGATATTCATTGCCGAGGGCGGCGCCGCCGGACTGGAAATCCTCGAGAAGGAGCACATCGACCTCGTCATTTCCGACATGCGCATGCCGGAAATGGATGGTGCGACCTTCCTCAAGGAGGTTCGCTCCCGCTGGCCGGCTGTAACGCGCATCCTGCTCACCGGTTATGCCGACATCACCTCGACGGTCGCCGCCATCAACCAGGGCGAAATCTATCGCTACATCTCGAAACCGTGGGACGACAGCGAAATCGTCACCATCGTCAGCGAAGCCCTCGAACACCAGCGCCTGAAGCACGAAAACCTGCGACTGACGCGGCTGGCCCAGGAGCAGAACGAGCAACTGAAGGAACTCAACGCCGGCCTCGAGCAAAAAGTTGCCGAACGTACGGCCGAGGTTCGCCAGGCCCTGGCTTTCGTCGAGCAGTCGCACAGCGAACTGAAAAAGTCCTTCCTGACCAGCGTCCAGGTCTTTGCCGGCCTCATCGAACTGCGTAGCGGCACGGTCGGCAGCCAGATTTCCGGCCACGGCCGGCGCGTCGCCGAGCATGCGCGCAGTGTGGCCAAGCGTCTCGGCCTGCCCGACACCGAGGTCCAGAACATCATGCTGGCCGGCCTCCTGCACGACATCGGCAAACTCGGCCTGCCCGACGACCTGCTGACCAAGCCCTTCAATACCCTGACCCCGGAGCAGCGTGCCCTCGTCGTCAAGCACCCGGTGATCGGGCAAAACGTGCTCATGGGCATCGACAAGTTCAAGGATTCTGCCCTCTTCGTCCGCCATCATCACGAATCATTCGACGGCAACGGCTACCCCGACCACCTCGCTGGCCACGCCATTCCACAGGGCAGCCGCATCCTGCAGGTGGTCAACGACTATGACTCGCTGCTCATCGGCACCCTTGTCCAGCGCCCGCTCAAGCCGGCTGAAGCCCAGAAATTCCTCATCGAGAATCGCGGCAAGCGCTATGACCCGTCGGTGGTTGACGCCTTCATCGCCTTGCTCACCGAAAACAGCAAACCGAGCATCATCGAAGTCCCCTTCAGGCCCCTGCTGCTCAAGCCCGGCATGGTGCTCAGTCGTGACTTCCTGCACCGCGACGGCTACCTGCTGCTCGCCAAGGGCGCCGTGCTGACCGCCGAAATCATCGGGCAACTGGTCAGGATGGAAGATGCGGAGCAGATTAAACTGATGCTCCATGTTCGCCAGGAGGAAAAATGAGCCGCATCCTGATCGTTGACGACGAGGACTCCATCCTCAAGGCGCTCAAGCGCGTCCTGCGCCTGGCCCCGTGCACCTATGGCAACAAGAGCTACACCCTGGAAATATTCGACTTCAATTCGCCGCAGGCCGCCCTGGAGGCGGCACGCAACGACGAGTTCGACCTGTTCATGAGCGACTACCGGATGCCCGGCATGGATGGCATCGAGTTCCTCAAGGCAGCCAAGGAAGTCCAGCCCGATGCTGCGCGCCTGATCCTCTCCGGCTACGCCGATCTCAATGCCCTGGTCCGCGCCGTCAACGAAGTCGGTATCGACCGTTTCATCGGCAAGCCGTGGAACGACTATGACCTCATGTCGGCCATCGGGCAGGCCCTGGCGCATCGCGACCTGATGCTGGAAAACCGTCAGCTTGCCAACCTGGTTCGCCTTGAAATGGGCGACATCACACCCGAACAACTGGAAGCCGAACGCCTCGAGCACATCGAACCGGGGATCACCGATGTCAATTGGGGACCGGACGGCTCGGTCATCCTCGACCCCGAGTTTCAACACAAGGACTGAAGTCGCCATGCCCGAAAGCGATGCCCGGCACCTGAGCTTCAAACTGGTCTATTACGGCCCGGCGCAGAGCGGCAAGACGACCAACCTGTTCCGCCTGCACGACCAGCTTGCCCCGGAGTTGAAGGGCGAGCTGATGACCATGGAGACCAAGGACGACCGCACGCTTTTCTTCGATCTCCTGCCCCTGGGTTTTCGTGCACCATCCGGACTGCTCATCAAGTTCCGGCTGTTCACCGTGCCGGGCCAGGTGGCGCACGACGGGACGCGCAAGGCCGTTCTCTCGCGCGCCGATGGCGTCGTATTCGTGGCCGATGCCGACCGCGCCCAGGAAACCAACAACGGCGAGTCCTTCCAGAGCCTGGCCGCCAATTGCGCTCGCGTCGGTCTCGATTTCGAACACTTGCCCATGGTTGTCCAGTTCAACAAGTGCGACCTGCCCAATGCCGTGCCCGAGGCCGAAATTCGCGAGCGCTGGTCGGCCGCCCCGTGGCCGCTGGTCTTTGCCGTGGCCTTAAACGGCCAGGGCATCGAATCGACCTTTGAACTCCTGCTCCGCGCGGTCTACCGGAATTTCGGCGAAAAACTCGAGCTACTGGCGCAACACGGCCTCGATGAAAATGCCTTTGTCGCCGGCGCCCTGGGGAAAGCGGCATGAGCCTCGGCTTCGATCGCGAGTGGCAACTCGACGAACTGCTCGACGAGGCCAGCCGGGAAAAAATCGGCCCGGCGCTTCGCGAGTTGCTCAGGGGCGATTTCGCCCTGACGGATGGTGCCGGCCAGGCATTATGGGGACAGCCCTCCGCCGATGCCCGCCGCGAACCGCTGATCCTCGAGCTTGAAGCCGTCGGCTACCTGCTCAGCAGCACAGCCCCAGCGGCCGCACTGAGCGCCGCGCGGGATTTGCTGCTGACCCTGCTGCGCGCCCAGATTCGTTTCAAGATGGCTTCGACCCTCCACCTCGAGGCCGTGGCCGAGGATTTCGAATCGCTCAAGCGCGAACATGCCCGCCTCAGCGAATCGGAAGCCCGCTACAAGACGCTCTCGGCCGAACTGGAAAGCCGCGTCAAGAAACAGGTCGACCAACTGGAAGAACGTCAGCAGATGCTCTACGAGGCTGAAAAACTCGCCTCCGTCGGCCAGCTCGCTGCCGGCATGGCGCATGAAATCAACAACCCGCTTGGCTTCGTGCGCAGCAACCTGAGCACTTTTGAAAAATACGTCGGCAAGTTTGCCGAGATGAAAACAGCAAGCGGCCCTGCGGCCGAAAGCTGGCGGGTGCTCGATCTCGATTTCATTCTCGAAGACAGCATTGACCTGCTCCATGACAGCGCCAAGGGGATGGAGCGCATTGCCCGCATCGTCGCCGACCTGAAGGCATTTTCGAACGTCGACCGGGCCAGCGAAGAATACGCCGACCTCAACAATTGCCTGCACGAAGCTGTCCGCATGCTTGAGACGCAGACGCCTGCCGGCATCGGCTTCCATTTCGACCTGCTGCCCCTGCCCGCCATCGTCTGCCTGCCGGGGCATATCAACCAGCTGTTTTTCAATATTCTCCGCAACGCCGTATTGGCCATCAAGGATGCCGGGCGACCGGGAGAAGTCAGGATTTCCTCGGAAGCCGACGATGAAGGCATCCACATCCGCATCCACGACACCGGCGTCGGCATGAGCCAGGAGCAGATCGAACATGCCTTCGAGCCCTTCTATACGACACGCCCGGTCGGTGCGGGTGTCGGACTCGGGCTGGCCACGGCGCGCAACGTCGTTCAGGCCCATAGCGGACGCATCAGCCTCGACAGCCAGCCGGACGTCGGCACCACGGTAACGCTGTTTTTCCCGACCCCGCCATGACCGATTACTCCAAGCTCTTCACCGGCAAGACCGCTGCCCCGCAGGCACCGGCCACCCATCTCACGCCGCCGCGCTACCGCCTGCTCTTTGTCGATGACGAACCGAGCATCGTCAAGGCGCTGAGCCGTGTCTTCCATCAGGAAAACTACGAGATTCTGACCGCCTGGAGTGCCAAGGAAGGGCTGGAAAAATTCGCCACTGGGCCCATCCATCTGGTCATCAGCGACTTCATGATGCCCGGCATGAACGGCGCGCAGTTCCTGCAGGAAGTCAAAAAGCAGTCACCGGACACCATCCGCATCATGCTGACCGGCCATGCCAATACCGATGCCGTCATGGGCGCCATCAACGAGGGTGCCGTCTACAAATTCATCCTCAAGCCATGGAACGACGATGACCTGCGCGTCACCGTCGCCCTCGCCCTCGAACAGTTCGACCTGATCACGCGCAATCGCAGCCTGAAGGCCGAAAACGACCTCAAGTCGAAGGAAATCTCGGCCCTCTCACGGCTCGCGGCGACCCACCACAGCCGGCTCGGCATCATGCTGCACAAGAAGAAGCTGCTCAATGATGCCCAGTTGCAGGAGCTGACCATGCTCCAGGAGCGGCGCAAGGAGCCGCTCATCACGCTGCTGCTCGAAAAGGACTGGGTGCCGGAGCGCCGCATCCGCGAGCTGCTCAAGATCGACATGATGATCGAGGAAGTCCAGCTCTCGGAATTCAGCGTCGATTCCGCGCTGACCGATCTGATCCCGCGCAGTTTCTGCATGCGCCAGGCCGTCGTCCCGCTCAAGCTTGAAGGTCGCCGCCTGCTGCTGGCCATGGCCGACCCGCTTGATGAAGGTCTGATCGACGAAGTCCGCTTTACGGCCGGCCTTGATATCAATGCAGTGACCGCCGACATCGCCGCGATCCGCAAGAAAGTCGATGAAATCTACGGCGGCGGCGAGGTCGATTTCAAGGAGCTGGAAACCCTGGTCAGCTCGCCTGACCCCTACGAAGGCATCGAGATCGTCATCGAGGAGGAAGATGCCGCCAAGCTCGAAGACCTGCTGCGCGACACCGAGACTCCCCCGGCCATCCGCCTGGCCAATGCGATCATTCTCGAAGCGATACGCCTGGGCGCCTCCGACATCCATATCCAGCCGCGCACCAAGAGTGTCATCGTGCGCTACCGGATCGACGGCGTCCTCGCCGACAAGATTCATATCCCGCATCATCTGCACCAATCGCTGGTGTCGCGCCTGAAAATCATGTCGGAGCTCGACATCTCCGAGCGCCGTCGCCCGCAGGATGGCCGCATTACGGTCAAGACGCCAATGCGCATGGTCGATCTGCGCATTTCCACGCTGCCGACGATCAATGGCGAAAAAGTCGTGATGCGCATCCTCGACCGCAATTCGACGGTGCACACCATCGAAAAACTCGGCTTCTCGAGCAACGACCTGCTCCGCGTCACCGACATGGTGGCCAAGCCGCAAGGCATCATCCTCGCCACCGGCCCGACCGGCAGCGGCAAGACGACGACCCTCTACTCACTCCTCCAGCACGACGCCACTCCCGACAAGAACTACGTCACCATCGAAGATCCGGTCGAGTACTACCTCGACATGGCCGGCCAGGTACTCATCCGCGAAAAAATCGGGCTGACCTTTCCGGCCGTCCTGCGCGCCCTGCTGCGTCAGGACCCGGATGTCATCCTGCTCGGCGAAATCCGCGAGTTCGACACGGCCGAAGTGGCCTTCCACGCTGCGCTGACCGGCCACCTTGTCTATTCCACTCGGCATACGAACTCGGCC
>CAIYYE010000346.1 GCA_903930395.1 uncultured beta proteobacterium | reverse complement strand
GATGCTGGACACCGGCGCCTTCCGCATGCGCTGGGAACTGCACACCGAATTTTCGAGCTATACCTTCTTTCGCCCGCTGGCCAGCGGCGAGCAACTGCATCCGGATGTCACTGCCTTCGACGCCGTCCATCCCGAGTGGATTTCTGGCATTCCCGGCAAGCTCATCGTCGCCACGCACGTCGAGCTACGCTCGACCGAGGAAATCAGCCCGGATTCGATTCTCGCCAGTCTGACGCCGAATGGCCGGACGATGGTCGCTGCCCGGGTGGCCGATGACACCGCCTGGATTTTCACGGACTTCAAGATCGACAACGGTTTTTCGCGTTTTCTCGTCCTCAATGCGAGCATGACGCAGCGCCAGACCGGCCGTACCGTGCAGCGCCTGTGCGAAATTGAAACCTACCGGATGATGGCCCTGCTCGGCCTGCCGGTCGCCAAGGAAGTCGGCAAATGGCTGTACACCGGCGAAAAGCAGCTGGCCGAAATGATGGATCGCATCGGCCAGGCCCAGTCGCCGACCGATGAGCGCGAAGTGCTTGGCACCCTGTCCACGCTGGCCGCCGAGGTCGAACATTCGGTGGCCCGCACGACCTTCCGCTTCGGTGCCTCGCGCGCCTACCAGGGGCTGGTCATGCAGCGCATCGAGGAACTGCGCGAAACGCGCATCTCGGGCCTGCCCACCTTCTTCGAATTCATGCAGCGCCGCCTCATGCCGGCGATGAATACCTGCGAAGCGATCAGCCGTCGGCAGGAGGAACTCTCGGCCCGCGTCGCCCGCAACAGTCAGTTGCTGCGCACCCGCGTCGATATCGAACTGGAACGCCAGAACCAGGAACTGCTCGGCCAGATGAACAGCCGCGCCAAATTGCAACTGCGCCTGCAGGAAACGGTCGAAGGCCTCTCCGTCGTCGTCCTCACCTATTACGGCTCGCAACTGGTGCAGTACCTGGCCAAGGGCACGAAGGACCTGCATCACCTCAACACCGACATCATCACCGCGGTTTCGATCCCGCTCATTGCCGGGCTGGTCACCTGGGGCACGCGCCGCATGCGCAAGAAACTCGCAGCCGAAGCAGATGGCGCACATTAATTTATAATCCTTCTTTTTTGCTTTCGGGAAATCTGCCGTGACCGCTCCGCTCTTCCAGTCTTCCATCACCAGCCTGCCCCTGCTCTCCAAGGGCAAGGTCCGCGACATCTACGCCGTCGACGCCGACAAGCTGCTGATCGTCACCTCCGACCGTCTGTCGGCCTTCGACGTCATCCTGCCGGACCCGATTCCGCGCAAGGGCGAAGTGCTGACCGCCGTCGCCGATTTCTGGTTTGAAAAGCTCGGCCACATCGTGCCGAACCAGCTGACCGGCGTTGATCCCGAATCCGTCGTCGCCGAAAACGAGCGCGCACAGGTGCGCGGCCGTTCCGTCGTCGTCAAGCGCCTGCGCCCGCTCCCCATCGAAGCGGTCGTCCGTGGCTACGTCATCGGTTCGGGCTGGAAGGATTACCAGGAAACCGGCGCCATCTGCGGCATCGCCCTCCCCGCCGGCCTGAAAATGGCCCAGAAACTGCCGGCCCCGATCTTCACCCCGGCCACCAAGGCCGCCGTCGGCGATCACGACGAGAACGTCTCCTTCGCCGTCGCCCAGGCCAACTGCGCCGCCGATCTGGCCGAAGTGCTCGCCGGCACCGGCAAGAACGGTGCCCAGCTCGCCGACGAAGCCCGCATCGCCGCCCTGCGCCTCTACGAAGAAGCCTCCATCTATGCCCGTACCCGCGGCATCATCATCGCCGACACCAAGTTTGAATTCGGTATCGATGCGGCCGGCACCCTGCACCTCATCGACGAAGCCCTGACCCCGGACTCCTCGCGTTTCTGGCCAGCCGATCAGTACGAAGAAGGCAAGAATCCGCCGTCCTACGACAAGCAGTTCGTCCGCGACTACCTGGAAACCCTGGACTGGGGCAAAGTCGCCCCCGGCCCCTCGCTGCCGGCCGACGTCATCGCCAAGACCAGCGCCAAGTACATCGAGGCCTACGAAAAGCT
>CAIYYE010000345.1 GCA_903930395.1 uncultured beta proteobacterium | reverse complement strand
GCGATGTATTCGTTGTAGGCCTCGTCGAGAACGACGATGACCTCCCTCGGCACGGCTTCGAGGAAAGCACGAACTTCCGGATAAGGCAGGAAAGTGCCTGTCGGATTGTTCGGATTGGCGATCCAGACGATGCGCGTATCGGGCCGGATGGCGGCGCGCATGGCATCGAGGTCGTGACCGTAGTTTCTGGCCGGCGTCGAAATCAGTTCAGCCCCGGTCGACAAGGTAGCCAGCGGATAGACCGCGAAGGCATGCTGGGCGAACACCGCCGAGCGGCCGGGCGCCAGGAAAACACGGGCGATCAAGTCGAGCACATCGTTCGAGCCATTACCGAGTACAACCTGCCCCGGCGCCACGGCGCAGCGCTCAGCCACCTTGGCAATCAGGTCAAACTGATCCGGATAACGCTCGATGCCGCCGATGGCCGCCTCAACCGCCTTTTTCGCCTTGGGGCTCATGCCGAGCGGGTTTTCGTTGGAAGCCAGCTTGAGGATGTTCTCGACCGGCATGCCCATTTCGCGGGCCAGTTCGGTCATCGGCTTGCCCGGCAGGTAGGGCGAAATGGCGCGGACATACGACAGCGCCTGTTCGACAAGACTCATCGGATTTCCTCAATAAACAGCAACCGGGTAGGACCCGAGAACTTTCAGATAGGCCGCGTGGCCCGCCAGTTTTTCCAGGGCTGCCTTGACCGCCGGGTCGTCGCGGTGGCCTTCGATATCGACGTAGAAAACGTATTCCCAGAGGGCATTCTTGGCCGGCCGGGATTCCAGGCGGGACATCGAAACGCCAGCCGTGGACAAGGGCAGCAGGAGTTCGTGCAGGGCGCCGGTACGATTCGGGGCCGACATGATCAGCGAGGTCTTGTCGCGACCGGAAATGCCGGAATCATGTTTGCCGAGAACCAGGAAGCGCGTCGTGTTGTTCGGCTCGTCCTCGATGTTCTCGACCAGTTTCGGCAGTTTGTAGCGCTCGGCCGCAGCCTCGCCGGCAATCGCCGCGACACCCTTTTCTTCGGCCGCCATCTGGGCCGCCAGCGAATTGCTCGAGACCGAAACGCGCGGGATACCCGGCAGATTGCGATTGAGCCATTCGTGGCACTGGGCCAGCGACTGGGCGTGTGAATAGACCTTGGTGATCTGGCTGAGGTCGGCTTCTGTGGTCAGCAGGTTCTGATGGATGCGCAGCACGACTTCACCACAAATCTTGAGCGGCGTGCCGAGCAGCAGATCCATCGTCCGGCCGATGGCGCCTTCGGTCGAGTTCTCGACCGGGACCACGGCGTAATGGGCGTGGCCGGATTCGACCTCGCGGAAGACGTCGTCGATCGACGCTTCCGGCAGCAGGTTGGCCGCATGGCCGAAATGCTTGGTCGCCGCGCTGCCGCTAAAGGAGCCGAGGGGGCCGAGGAAGGCAATGCCAAGCGGTTCTTCGAGCGACAGGCAGGCCGACATCACTTCGCGGAAGAAGAAGGTAATGTGCTCGTCGGTCAGCGGCCCCGGATTGGTGTCCTGCAGGCGGCGCAAGACCTGGGCTTCGCGTTCGGGACGGTAGATGTGCCCGGCTTCACCATGTTCGGCCTTGATTTCGCCAACCTTCTGGGCGCAACACGCACGCGCGTTGAGCAGGCGGAGCAGCTCGCCATCGATGCCGTCAATTTCGGCGCGTACGCCGGCCAGAGCCTTTTGCAAGTCGTTTTGCTGCGGGTCGCTCATCAGATCAACCGTTACGTTTGGCGAAATCGTTCATGAATGCCACCAGGGCCTGCACGGCCTCCAGCGACACGGCATTGTAAATCGAGGCGCGCATGCCGCCGACCGACTTGTGGCCCTTGAGCGAGACCAGCCCGGCCGCTTTCGACTCGGCCAGGAAAGCGGCATCGAGGTCGGCATTGGCGAGGACGAAAGGCACGTTCATGGCCGAGCGACAATCGGGATCGACCGGGTTGGTGTAGAAGCCTTCCGAATCGTCGATAGCGTCGTAAAGAATTTGTGCCTTTTCGGCATTGATCGCGGCAATGCCGGGCAAACCGCCCTTGGACTTGAGCCACTTGAAGACCAGGCCAGCGATGTAAATACCGAAGGTTGGCGGCGTGTTGAGCATCGAACCGTTTTCGGCCATCACGGCGTAATCCATGACGGTCGGGATGGTCAGCGGCGCCATGCCGAGCAGGTCGCGGTGGACGATGACCAGGGTCAGTCCGGAGGGGCCGATATTCTTTTGTGCCCCGGCGTAGATCAGACCAAACTTCTCGACATTGACCGGCCGCGAGAGGATATGCGACGACATGTCGGCGACCAGCGGCACGCCGGTATCGGCAATACGCTCGGCAGGAATCTCGACGCCGTGAATGGTTTCGTTGGTGCAGACGTGCAGGTAGGCGGCGAAGGGATCGAGCTTGATCTCATCGGCGACTGGCAGACGCGTGAAGCCGCTGCT
>CAIYYE010000344.1 GCA_903930395.1 uncultured beta proteobacterium | reverse complement strand
GTCGGGTGGGCATGTCGGCCGTCACCGGCATTCACCACATGGACGTCGTCACGGCCGATGCGCTGGAGGTGCTCGGCGATCAGGTAGGGCGCACCGCTCGAGGCGTGGCGCACGACAAAAAGATTGGCGTGCATGGCGACGAGGTTGTCGATGGTGTCGAGCAGAGTTTCACCCTTGGCCGTCGAGGACTTGTTGATGTCGAGATTGATGACGTCGGCGCTCAAACGCTTGGCGGCAATCTCGAAGGTCGTGCGGGTGCGTGTCGAGTTCTCGAAGAAGAGGTTGAAGACGCTCTTGCCGCGCAACAGCGGAACCTTCTTCACATCGCGCGCCGAGACTTCCATGAAGGACGCGGCGGTATCGAGAATCTGCGTCAGGATGCGCTGCGGCAGGCCTTCAATCGACAGCAGATGGGTCAGTTCGCCATCTTTGTTGAGCTGCGGGTTATGCATGTTCGAGTCTCCAGGCGAGTTGCCCATTGTCCTGTTTGCCGAGCACGAGGTTCTGCCCTTCGCCCAGTTGCACGTCCCAGACACCGTAGGTCGCGGCCACCGGCAGCTCTCGGCCACCACGATCGGCCAGCACGGCGAGTGCTATGGAGGCCGGGCGGCCATAGTCGAACAGTTCGTTGATTGCCGCCCGCGTGGTGCGGCCGGTGTAGAGCACATCATCGACGAGGATCAGGTGGCGGCCTTCGACGTCGAAGGGAATCACCGTCGGCTTGCACTGCGGGTGCAGGCCCTTTTCAGCGAAATCGTCGCGATAGAAGGAGACGTCGATCAGGCCGATCTCCTCCGGCAGGTCGAGCAGTTCGCGCAGGCGTTCGGCGATCCACGCGCCACCGCTGTAAATGCCGACCAGCGCAGGCTTGTTGGCGAGTTGCGGGCGGATCAGGTCAGCCAGTTGGCGACACTGCGCCTCGGCGTCCGGCAAGGACCGTGACGATGGATCAGAGAGGGGTGACATGGTGCGGGCTTTCGAACCAGGTTTGAAGGATGAGTTGGGCCGCGACTGCATCGAGCAGCGGCTTGGCGGATTTGCTGTTGCGGCCGGTTTCCCGGAGGCGGGCTTCGGCGTCGAGCGAGGTCAGGCGCTCGTCGGCGAAACCGACTGGCAGGTTGTAGCGGCGTTTCAGTCGCTCGGCGAACTTGGTCGCCAGACGCGTCATTTCGTGCGGCGTACCGTCGGCATGGGTGGGCAGGCCGACGACCAATTGCTCGGGCTGCCATTCGGCGACCAGCTTGGCGATGGCAGCAAAGCGGTCGTCATTCGATTCGGCGTGGATGGTGGTCAGCGGGTGAGCCGTGCCCAGCAAGGTCTCGCCGGTCGCGACACCGATGCGCTTTTCGCCGAAATCGAAGGCGAGGACAGTCCCCATTAGCGCGCTGACCCGCTCATGCGTGGCCGGCCACGTCGGAGAGTTGAGTAAAGCTGATGCCCAGCTTTTGCATGGCCGCCGGCAGGCGTTCCTCGGGCGGCAGGTCAAAGAGGATTTCAGCCATGGCCGGTACGGTCAGCCACGAATTCTGGGCCAGTTCATCCTCAAGCTGTCCGGCATCCCAGCCGGCATAACCCAGCGTGACGATGATTTCTGCGGGCAATCCGCCGCTGGCCACCGAATTCAACACATCGCGCGAACTGGTCAGGCCGACTTCGCCATTGACGGCCAGCGTAGACTGCCACTTGCCGACCGGGCGATGCAGGACGAAACCACGATCAAGCTGGACGGGGCCACCGAAATAGACGGGCAGGTTGGCCAGGTTTTCGGCGGAAAGCTTGATGTCGATTTTGTCGAACAGCCCGGCCAGATTCATGTCAATCGGCCGATTGACGATGATCCCCAGCGCCCCGTTCTCATTGTGCTCACAAATGTAGATCAGGGAATTCGCGAAATACGGGTCTTCCAGCGCCGGCATGGCGATGAGGAAGTTATCGGTCAGGTTGACGTTGTCCATGACTGGAATTTTAATCGCCGGGAGGGTACAAACCAACCATGAAAAAAGAAAAAGCCCTCGTCTGGTTTCGCCGCGACCTGCGCGACCATGACCATGCCGCCCTGAGTGCGGCCCTGAGCAAGTCGCAGCAGGTCTATTGCGCCTTTGTTTTCGACACTGAAATTCTCGATGCTTTGCCCACCCGGCAGGATCGCCGCGTTCATTTCATCCGCGAATCGCTGGTCGAACTCGATGCCGCGCTGCACGCTCGGGGCGGCGGCTTGATAGTCCGGCACGGCCGGGCAAGCGAGGAAATACCCGCCCTGGCACGGATGCTAGGGGTTTCCGCCGTCTATGCCAACCGCGATTACGAGCCGTCGGCCAAGCAGCGCGATACTGACGTGGCAGATGCCTTGAAGGCTGATGACATCGCTTTCCATGCAGTCAGGGATCAGGCCATTTTCGATGGCGGCGAAGTGCTGACCCAGGCCGGCAATCCCTTCTCGGTATTCACGCCTTACAAAAACGCCTGGCTCAAGCGTTTGACCGCTGCCGATTATGCCGAGTGGCCTTGTCACGGACAACTGGCCGGCGGCGATCTGACGGCTGTTCCCACGCTGGCCGAGATTGGCTTTGTCGCAAGCAATCTCGACGAACTGGGCATCCGCCCCGGCATGTCCGGCGCCCGCGCCTTGTGGGACG
>CAIYYE010000343.1 GCA_903930395.1 uncultured beta proteobacterium | reverse complement strand
CCGGCCAGAAGGAGGATGGAGACGAGGACGATGCGGCGGATCAGGGCACCGTCGAGAACCGGCATGGCCAGCCGGCGTGGCGGGCGGTGCATGATGTTGCGTTCGATCGGCTCAAAGGCCAGGGGCAGGCCGAGCAGTACGGCGGTGGTCATGTTGATCCAGAGAATTTGCAGCGGCGTGATCGGCAGGGTGACGCCGAGCAGGATGGCGGCAAGAATCACCAGGCCTTCGCCGAAATTGGTCGGCAGAGTCCAGGTGATGAATTTGACGAGATTGTCCCAGACCGCCCGGCCCTCCTCGACGGCCGCCTCGATACTGGCGAAATTGTCGTCGGTGAGGACCATGGAGGCCGCTTCCTTGGCGACTTCGGTGCCGGCCAGGCCCATGGCGATGCCGATGTCGGCCTGCTTGAGGGCGGGCGCATCGTTGACGCCGTCGCCGGTCATGGCGACGACTTCGCCGCGCGCCTGCAGGGCACGGACGAGGCGCAGCTTCTGTTCCGGCTCGACGCGGGCAAAGACGTCGACCGTATGGGCGGCTTCGGCCAGCGCGCCGTCGTCCAGCCCGGCCAGTTGGCTGCCGGTCAGGGCCTGATCGGCGTTGAGGCCAATTTGTCGGGCGATGGCCAGTGCCGTCACGGCATGGTCGCCGGTAATCATCTTGACCCGGATGCCGGCCGAGTGGCAATGGCGGATGGCGCCAATGGCCGCCTGGCGTGGCGGATCTATCATGCCGACGAGCCCGATCAGGGAAAGCTCCAGAATGCTCTCCGGGCCGAGTCGGTAATCCGCTCCGGAGCGCACATGCCGCCGGGCCAGGAGGAGCACGCGCATGCCTTGCCCGGCATAGGAATGGGCGATTTTTTCAATGGCCGCGTGATCGACGCGAACCGGCTGGCCGTTGGCCGATAGTTGATCGACGCACAGCGGCAAGAGTCGTTCGAGCGCGCCCTTAACGTAAATGACGGTCTCGCCGTCAGCGCTATGAACGGTCGCCATGAATTGTCGGCTGGCGTCGAACGGCAGCACGTCCTGGCGCGGCATCAGGGTGCGCAGGGTGTGTTCATCCAGTCCGCCCTTGCGGGCAGCGACGAGGAGGGCAGCTTCGGTGGGGTCGCCGGTAATCTTCCACTGGCCGTGCTCGTGGCGCAGCGAGGCGTCGTTGCACAGGGCGCCGGCGACGAGGCATTCGCGGGCGGCGCCGTCGAGGCTGGCCTGCTCGTCGTGACGGGTAACGGTGCCGGCCGGGTTATAGCCGTGGCCATTGACGGTAAAGTCTTCGCCGCCGCACCAAAGGACGCGGACGGTCATGGCGTTTTCAGTCAGGGTCCCGGTCTTGTCGGAGCAAATGACTGTCGTGCTGCCCAGCGTTTCGACTGCCGGCAGGTGGCGAATGATGGCCCGGCGTCTGGCCATGCGGGAGACGCCGATGGCCAGCGTCACGGTGACGGCGGCCGGCAGACCTTCCGGAATGGCGCCGATGGCGAGGGCCACGGCGGCCGTGAACATGTCGATGGCGGTTTCGCCGCGCACCAGTCCGACCGCAAAGGTGAGCAGGGCCAGCCCCCCGATGGCCCAGAGCAGCCAGTTGGAAAAGACCGCCATCTTGCGCGTCAGCGGGGTGACCATGTCGGGGGCGGCGGCGATCAGTCCGGCGATGCGCCCGGTTTCGCTGGCGTCGCCGGTGGCAATGACGAGGCCACTGCCCTGCCCTGCGAGCACGGTGGTTCCGGCATAAGTCATGTTCACGCGATCAGCCAGCACGGTGTCGGCCGGGAGCCCCGCTACATTCTTGGCGACTGGCTGCGATTCGCCGGTCAGCATCGATTCGTCGGTGTGCAAGGCATGTTGCTGAAGCAAACGGAGGTCTGCCGGAATACGGTCGCCGGCAGCAAGCATGACGATGTCGCCGGGGACCAGCCGGGTTGAGTCGAGTTGCTTGAGATGGCCGTCCCGGCACACGGTAACCGGCGTCGTGACGCTTTTGGCCAGCGCCACCAACGCCCCTTCGGCCTTGGCTTCCTGCCAGTATCCGATCAGGGCATTGATGATGACGACACCAAAAATCACGCTGGCATCGAGTTGCTCGCCCAGCGCCACGGTGACCAGGCCGGCCATGATCAGGACGACGACGAGTGGTTGCCCGAGCTGGGCAGCGAGGCGTCGCCAAGCCGGTTTGCCGGGGCGTTCGGTCAGCCGGTTCTGGCCGTGCCGGGACAATCGGTTCGCCGCCTCATCCTCGCTCAGACCCCTGGCGGCATCGACCGCCAGGCGGCGGGAGGCGGCTTCGCCGGTAGCGGCGTGCCAGGCTAGGTCCGGCGCGTCGCCAGAAGCAGGAAGGGCAGGGTCAGGAAGGGCCACAGGGTTGCCACCAATCGGGTCAGGCCGTTGAAGTTGAGGAAGTGCCCCTGCCGCCAGACGGCCAGCGCGGCTTCCGAATACGGATTGGCGGGCGCCATGTTGACCAGCACCGTGCCGGCCATCAGGGACAGCGCTGTGATCATCAGGCGCGGCGTGGCCGGCAGGGCGATGGCGACGGCAAGGATGGCGCCGGAGACGGCCAGTCCCAGTCGGCTCCCCGGCGTCAGCCAGGCCATGGCATCGGCCGGGCTGATCAGGACGGCGGCGGCGAGCGTGCTGATGAGCAGGCAGAGGAGCAGAAAAAGCGGCACGATCAGATAGGCGGTGAGCAGGCGGGCGCAGAGCATGCGGACTATCAGGCCGACGGCGACGGCATTGAAGGCCGTGATGGTGGCCTCGATCATGACAAAACTTTCGGCGGCAAAGGGCACGGCACCGGTCAGGCCGAAAATCTGCCGCAAGTCGCCCGCGCCGAAGAGCAGGGTTTCCGGCGACAGTGGCACGAGCAGCCAGAGACCGAGCAGGGTGAGGCCCAGTTCGGCGTGCGGGATGGGGGCGATCAGGCGATGTTCGAGGGCAGCGATGCGGGCAAAAAAGCGGGGCCCGACTGCTTGCGCCCAGAGGGCACCAAGCATGCCGCCCAGTGAATTACAGGCGAGGTCGAGGTTGGAGGGGACGCGCGAGGGCAGCCAGGTCTGGGCGGTTTCCAGCGAGAAACTGACACTGCCGGCGAGCACGATGGCGAGGATGGGGGCGGTCAGGCGACCGCGCAGGCTGCTCAGCGCCAGCGTCAGGAAGAATCCCAGAGGCAGGTAGACAGCCACATTGGCGGCCAGATCGAAGCTTGTCCAATAGCGCGGCCAGCCCCCTTCTAGGAAGGCTATCGGCGAAACCCCGGTGTCGCGCCAGCCGGTGAAGGGATGCAGGCTGCCATAGACGACCAGCCCGCACCAGGCAAGTGCCAGGTAGCGGGAAAGCAGGATGGGGCCACGACCATGATGAGGCATGAACTGATTCTAGGGGCGATCTGCCGATCTGTCAGCCTTTCCGTGCCGATGTCATGCCATCTGGCTATCAGGTCGAGGCATTCAATGGTGATGCGGCGCTTCCGTCGTGTGATGGGTTTGGGCGGCTGCCCGATGGCGCAGCGCTTCGTGGATGTCTTCATGCGGCAGTGGATGGCCGACCCATTGCGGCAGCAGCGAGCCGGCTATCATACCGAGGATGCTGACGGCCAGCCCGATCAGCTGCGGCGGCACGGCCTGCCCGATGCCGACCAGCGCATAGGCGTAATCCGGTGTGCCGGAGGGCTGGCCGCTGAAGCTGACGAGCACTTCAATCAGTATCCACGCCGACAGGCCGCCAAAAATGGCCGCCAGCGCACCCTGT
>CAIYYE010000342.1 GCA_903930395.1 uncultured beta proteobacterium | reverse complement strand
TGTACAGCAACAAGGAAATCTTTCTCCGCGAGCTCGTCTCGAACGCCTCCGACGCCTGCGACAAGCTGCGTTTCGAGGCCCTGAATAATAGTGCCCTGTACGGCGACGACCCCGATCTGAAGATTCGCATCGCGTTCAACAAGGAAGCACGGACTATCACCATTTCCGATAACGGTATTGGTCTGAGCCGTGACGAAGCGGTCGAGCATCTGGGTACCATTGCCAAGTCTGGCACCAAGGAGTTTTTCTCGGCGCTGACCGGCGACCAGGCCAAGGATGCCCACCTGATTGGCCAGTTCGGCGTCGGCTTTTACTCTTCCTTCATTATCGCCGACAAGGTCACAGTTGTTTCCCGCCGTGCCGGCCTTGAGTCCAACCAGGCCGTCTGCTGGGAATCCGGCGGCGAGGGTGATTACACCGTCGAGATGGTCGAAAAGGCCAGCCGTGGCACTGATGTCACGCTGCATTTGCGTGATGGTGAGGATGAGTTCCTCGGTGGCTGGAAACTCAAGTCGATCATCCGCAAATACTCCGACCACATCACTCTGCCCATCGTGATGAAGAAGGAGGACTGGAAGGACGGCGAGCAGGTCGCGAGCGAAGAAGACGAGACGGTCAACCAGGCCAATGCCCTGTGGGTCCGTTCCAAGTCGGACATCACCGACGAGCAGTATAAGGAGTTCTACAAGCACGTTGCCCATGACTTCGAGGACCCGCTGGCGTGGACCCATGCCCGCGTCGAAGGCAAGCAGGAATACACGCAACTGCTCTACATCCCGGCCCGCGCCCCGTTCGATCTGTGGGACCGCAATGCCCGCCACGGTATCAAGCTCTACGTCCGTCGCGTCTTCATCATGGACGATGCCGAGCAGCTGATGCCACTCTACATGCGCTTCGTGCGCGGGGTGGTCGATTCGGCCGACCTGCCGCTCAACGTCTCGCGGGAAATCCTGCAGCAGAGCAAGGATATCGACGGTATCCGCAGCGGCTGCACGCGCAAGGTGCTCGGCATGCTCGAAGACATGGCCGAGAATGACAAGGAAAAATACGCCCAGTTCTGGACGGCTTTTGGCTCCGTCCTCAAGGAAGGTGTCGGCGAAGATCATGCCAACAAGGAAAAGATTGCCAGCCTGATCCGCTTTGCCTCGACGCATAACGACACGCCCGAACAGAATGTCTCGCTGGCCGATTACATCGCCCGCATGAAGGAAGGCCAGGAGAAGATCTACTTCGTTACCGCCGACACCTTCAACGCCGCCAAGAACAGCCCGCATCTCGAAATTTTCCGCAAGAAGGGTATCGAAGTGCTGTTGCTGTCTGACCGGGTCGATGAATGGGTCGTTGGGCATCTCACCGAATTCGACGGCAAGCACCTGCAATCCGTCGCCAAGGGCGGCCTTGATCTCGGCAAGCTCGAAGACGAGGCCGAGAAGCAGGAAGCCGAAAAAGCCGCCGACGAGTACAAGGAATTGCTCGAAAAGGTAAAGGCTTCGCTCGGTGACAAGGTCAAGGACGTCCGCGTCACTTACCGTCTGACCGATTCGCCGTCCTGCCTGGTTTCCGACGAGCATGATCCGTCCGGTAACCTGGCCCGTCTGATGAAGGCCGCCGGACAGCCGATGCCGAACTCGAAGCCGATTCTCGAAATCAATCCGCAGCACCCCGCGGTGATGCGCCTCAAGTACGAGGAAAGCCGTTTCGATGACTGGGCGGCGCTGCTCTTTGAACAGGCTACTCTGGCGGAAGGCGGCCAGCTCGATGACCCGGCCGGTTTCGTCAAACGCATCAACGACCTGATGATGGCACTCTCCAGCAAGTAAGCCGGCAGCGTTTTCGCCAGAATATAAATGGCCGCCCATGTGCGGCCATTTTCTTGAGTGGAAATTGCCATGAATTTGCCCTAAACCGACGCTTCCTTTGTCAGGTTTGGCGCCGTTCGGGACGGCAAAGCGGGTACACTATCGACCTTGCGAGAAATTGATCCCAGGCCACCCATTTAACCGGCCCTGACCCGGCTGACGCCCCGCCGTTTCTCATTCCACTGCACTTCAAAGGTTATTCGATGCACCCAGTCCACGACGTAGACTCCCTCCTCATTCTCGCCATTGCGCTTTCTTCCAAGCGGCGACCGGCCGAGCTGGTCGAGATTGTTTCGGCGACGGATCTGCTGCAGAACAATATTCCCAACGAGACCAAACTGGTCGAAGCATTTGATCGCCTCGCCAAGCACGGCTTGCTCAAGGCCGAGGCCGGTGGTTTTGCGCTGACAGCCGAGGCACAGGCAATCATTACCGGCCTGCCGCGCAAGGCGGAAACGCCGGAGCGCCTGTTCGCCATCAAGGATCGTCTCTCGGTCTATAACGTCAAGGGCGAGCACGCCGGTGTTACGGTCGATCCCGCCGATGTGACCAAGGCCATCCTGGCCCATCGCGCCTCGGAAAAAACGACGGCCAAGAACCTGCTGGTCCCCAAGCCAAAGCCGGAAGCCGAGGTTCACAAGCCGGGTCAGCGTCAGCGCAAGCCGATGCCGGCGCGCAAGCGCCGGGTTTAAGCGGCCTATGAGCGAGACGACCGTAGCCAGCCAGGCCTTCGATACGCTACCCCTGTCGGCGGCCATGCTGGCCAATCTGGCCCAGCTGGAATACCTGAGCATGACGCCTATCCAGGCTGCCAGCCTGCCGTTTGCCCTGGCTGGCGACGACCTGATCGCCCAGGCCAAGACCGGCAGCGGCAAGACCGCCGCCTTCGGGCTGGCCCTGCTCAATCGCCTGAACACCAGCCGATTCGCAGTGCAGGCCATGGTGCTGTGCCCGACGCGCGAACTGGCCGACCAGGTGACGCAGGAAATCCGTCGTCTGGCCCGCTTTGAAGAGAACATCAAGGTCCTCTCGCTGGTCGGTGGCTCGACCCTGCGCAACCAGGCCAACAGTCTGGAAAAGGGCGTGCACATCGTTGTCGGTACGCCGGGGCGCATCATGGATCACATGGAGCGCGGCTACCTCAAGCTCGACGAACTGAACACGCTGGTCCTCGACGAAGCCGACCGCATGCTCGACATGGGTTTCCATGACGACATCGCCTACGTCGCCAAGCGCTGCCCGGCGCAGCGCCAGACTCTGCTGTTTTCGGCGACCTACCCGGAAGGCATTGCCAACCTGGCGCACCGCTTCCTGCGCACGCCCAAGGAAGTGAAACTGCTGGAGCAGCACGCCGGCAGCAAGATCCGCCAGCGCTTTTACGAAATCAAGCACGAAGAACGCCTGCAGGCGGTAAGCATCCTGCTCAAGCATTACCGACCGGTAAGCACTCTGGCTTTTTGCAATACCAAGGAACAATGCCGCAATCTGGTCGGCGAACTGCAGGCGCAAGGGTTTCACGCGCTGACGCTCAATGGCGACATGGAACAACGCGAACGCGACCAGGTACTGATCCAGTTTGCCAACCGCAGTTGTTCGGTCTTGGTCGCCACTGACGTCGCCGCGCGCGGGCTGGACATTGCGCAACTCGAAGCCGTGATCAACGTCGACATGACGCCCGACCCCGAAATCCACATCCATCGCATCGGCCGCACCGGACGCGCCGATCAGGACGGTTGGGCGCTAAGTCTGTGCAGTCCGGGCGACAAGCGGCGCGTGGAAGCACTCGCCGAGTTGATGGATACGGAACCCGAATGGCACGGCCTGGGCTCGTTGCAAAACAAGGACAAGACGCCACTGGT
>CAIYYE010000341.1 GCA_903930395.1 uncultured beta proteobacterium | reverse complement strand
GAAAAAATATCTTGCCATCGCTGCACTGCTTAGCGCCCCGGCCTTCGCCACGGCTGCCACCAATCTTGTCGTAAACGGTAGCTTCGAGAGCTATCCGGTGACGAATGGAGACTGGACCATATATACGACTCCCAATGGCTGGACGACGGGCCCTGGCGGTGTTGAGATCCGCAACAATGTTGCCGGCACTGCAGCTGATGGCGTCCGTTACGCCGAACTTGATGCCAATTACAACAGCGAGATTTCCCAGACCATCAATACCGGCGCCAACCAGTCGCTGCTGCTCTCCTTCTTCTACGCACCGCGTGCCGGTGTTTCGACGTTGAGCAATCCGATTGATGTGCTCTGGAATGGTACGTCTATCGGCTCTTACTCAGGTGACGGGACCGTAAATTCCAACTGGTACAACGTCAGTCTGTTTCTCACGGGCGATGGAAGCGGCACCAATACTCTGCAATTCAAGGCTTCCGGGACCTCCGATAGTTATGGTGGCTCGCTCGACAACATCTCGGTGACCGCCGTTCCGGAACCCGAAACCAGCGCCATGTTGCTCGCCGGTCTGGGTTTGCTGGCCGCCGTTGCGCGTCGTCGCAAGACCCGCGACTGATTTATAAGCAGTTTCGACGCAAGGGGCTGCGGCCCGGATGCCATTCAGCTAGTGCTGGATGGCATTTTTTTCGACTGCACCAGGCCAGTCTGGTGCGGATCGATGTCAGCGCCGGGCCAGGATCAGCGATCCTTTTTCGCGCGGTTCCAGATCGATACGTTCGATCGCTGAAAATCCTGCGGCCTTGAGCCAGGCGCAATAGTCCTCATGGCGATGCGTCTGGGTCCCAGTTTCCAGCAGCAGGGTCAGGCGGAAAGCGGCGTTGAGGGCGTCGAGCGAGGTTTCGGCCAGATACTCGTGGATGACGAGCAGGCCGCCGGTATTCATCGAATCGCCAATCTGCCGGATGGCCAGGCGATTTTCTTCGGCCGTATGGTTGTGGGCAACGGAGAGGTAAAAGACCAGATCGTTGTCCGTGCCCCAGTCGTGTTCCTGCAGGGTGCCGGGGTTCAGGCGGATGCGGTCGGCCAGCCCGGCCCGCTGGATTTCCGGCCCTGTTTCGGTCAGGGCGCTGGGCATGTCCACGATGACGGCGTTCAGCTCCGGATAGTGCTGGCAGAAACGGATCGAATGCAGGCCATGCGAGCCACCGAGGTCGAGCAGGCGGCGATAGTCGGGCAGGACGGGCACGTGTTTGAGCAGATCCGGGCCGAGGTCGGCAGCAAAGGCGCCCATGTAGGACGAGAAGAGGGGCCCGAGATGCGGTTTTTCGACCATCGCTTCCCATAGCGTCTGCGTCGGTTCTCCCTTGCGCACGGTTTCCGCCAGGCTGCCCATCATCGCCCAGGCTTCATGCGTCCACAGCAGGCCTGGGGTGTAATCGACCTGGCCGGCACTGGTGAACCAGCGTTGCGTGCTCGCCGTATTGGCAATTGCCTCCCCGCGTTTTTCGAGGTAGCCGATGGCGACCAGAAAATCGACCAGTGTCGTCGTGCCGCGCAGGCTCGAAGCTATCTTCCCGGCGAGTTCATCCGCCGTCAGCGGGCCATCGACCAGGGCCTCGAAAAGACCCAGGCGGCCGGCCGAGATGATGGCCGACGATTTCATCATCGGCATGTAGACGTCGAGCATGGCGAGTTCGGCCGAGCCGGTCGGCTGGCAGACGTCGGGTTTGCGGATACGGGGCATGGGGCTGCTTATTGCGGGCAGTCGAGCGCTGCTTCAAGCGCCGCGACCAGCGTCGGATCGTCCGGCGTCGTGTCCGGCGAAAAACGCTGGATAACGCTGCCATCGCGTCCGACCAGGAATTTCTCGAAGTTCCACAGCACATCGTCCGGCTGCTTGGGCGACAGGCCATAGCCGGCCAGCTTCTCGCGAAAGTCGCTGCCGGATGGAAAGATGGCTTCCGGCCGGGCAGCGATCAATCGGGCATAGAGCGGATGGCGGGGCTCGCTGTTGATGTTGAGCTTTTCGAACATCGGGAAGTCGACGCCAAAATTGGTCGTGCAGAAGTCCTGGATTTCGCCGGACGAGCCGGGTTCCTGCGCCGCGAAGTCATTGCAGGGGAAGCCCAGTACCTGCAGGCCACGCTGGTGATACTGTTTGAACAGGCTTTCCAGTCCGGCGTACTGCGGCGTCAGCCCGCACTTGGAGGCGACGTTCACGATCAATAACACCTGACCCTTGAAGGCGTTCAGTGTCTGTGGGCATCCATTGAGGCTTTTGAGGGGAATGGCGTACAGGCTG
>CAIYYE010000340.1 GCA_903930395.1 uncultured beta proteobacterium | reverse complement strand
ACTGCCCTTTGCCTTTTTTGGCGTTGAGTCCTACATGCGCAACGACGCCTCCGGTGGCGATGTTGCGACGATAGGTGACATCAAGATTACCCAGCAACAGTTTCAGCAGAGCCTGCGCGAGCAGCAGGAGCGTCTGCGGACACAACTGGGCGGGCAGTTCGACCCCAAGATGCTGGAAAACCCCGAGGCCCGCAAGGCGATTCTCGACGACCTGATCAACCAGCGCCTGCTCGTCATCGAAGCTGGCAAGAAGAACCTGTTTGCCGGTGATAACGCCGTACGTCAGGCCATCGGTGCAATTGAGGCATTCAAGGTGGATGGCAAGTTCTCCAGTGAGCGCTACGAAGCTGCACTGCGTGCCCAGGGCATGTCGCCAGCCGGCTTCGAGGCGCAATTGCGCCAGGATCTGACCCTGCAGCAACTGGCTGGCGCTATCGGCCAGTCCGGTGTCGTTCCCCGTTCCGTGGCTGACCGCGTGCTGGCCCTGCAGACTGAGAAGCGCGAAGTGATGGAATATCGCCTGGGCCTTGATGCCTATCTCGGCAAGGTCAAGCTGGCCGATGATGCCGCAAAAAAATTCTATGACGAGAACGCCACTCAGTTCGCCGTGCCGGAGCAGGCCAAGGCGGAATACGTCGTCCTCTCGATGGAGTCACTGGCCGGTCAACTGGCGGTGACCGATGCCGAAATCAAGGCCTGGTACGACGGTCACAAGGATAGATTCCTGCAAGCAGAAGAACGTCGCGCCAGCCATATCCTGATTGCCACCGAAAAGCTCGGCAAGGACAAGGCCAAAGCGAAGGCCGAGGAACTGCTGGCCAACATCCGAAAGAACCCGGCTGCATTTGCCGATCTGGCCAGGAAGAACTCCGACGATCCGGGTTCTGCCTCCAAGGGCGGCGACCTTGGCTTCTTTGGCCGTGGCATGATGGTCAAGTCCTTCGAAGACACCACCCTGAGCCTCAAGGAAGGCGAGATTTCCGGCGTGGTCGAATCCGATTTCGGCTTCCACATTATCAAGCTGACCGGTATCCATGCCGCCAAGGAAAAGCCGCTGGCTGAAGTTCGCGCTGAAATCGAAGCCGAACTGAAGAAGGCCGCCACCGCCCGCAAGTTTGCCGAGGCTGCAGAAACCTTCAGCAACATGGTCTATGAGCAGTCGGACAGCCTCAAGCCGGTCGCCGAAAAATACAAGCTGAGCATCAAGAGCACCGACTGGATCGGCCGTCAGGCTAATCCGGCCAATGGCGCGCTCGGTAATGAAAAATTGATGGCTGCGCTGTTCTCGGAAGACTCCGTCAAGAACCGCCGCAATACCGAAGCCGTCGAAATCGCTGCCAATACGCTGGTCGCTGCCCGTCTCGTCGATTACAAGGCAAAGGCGCTGCAGCCCTTTGATGGCGTCAAGACCAGCATCGAAACACTGTTGAAGAACAAGGAAGCCCAGCTGCTCGCCAGCAAGGATGGAGAAGCCCGTCTGGAAGCCCTGAAGAAGGGTGAGGACAAGCTGACCTGGGGGGCTGCCAAGAGCATCTCGCGCATGGATGCCCGCCAGTTGCCGCCGCTGGCCGCCCAGTCGGTCTTCCGCATGGAGTCGGCGAAGCTGCCCGCCTATACCGGCGTCGAACTGCCGGGTGCCGGTTATGCGCTGTTCAAGCTGAGCAAGGTCCAGCCCGGCGAAAAGCTCGATGCCGCACGTACGCAGGGTATGCTCAAGCAACTGGGCAACCTCGCCGCGCAGGAAGAGGTCCAGCTCTACCTGGCCGCCTTGCGCAGCCGCTACAAGGTGGAAGTCAATCTGGCTGCGCTGGAGTCGAAAGACAAATAAGCAGCGGACTGAAAACCAGAAAGCGGGCTGCGGCCCGCTTTTTTGTTGACGTCATTTTCAGATAGCGCCCGGACGCTGCAATAAAAACGCCGACCGGATTGTATCGGGTCGGCGTTTTGCCTGATTAGTACCCCCTTGGGGGCAGCAATGTCTTTTAGCCCGGCAACGGGTCGGCGTTGCCCAGTGCCACCGTATTCATGCCGCCGTCGACGTACATGATTTCGCCGGTGATGCCACTGGCCAGGTCGGAGAGCATGAAGGCGGCGGCATTGCCGACTTCTTCAATGGTCACGTTGCGGCGCAGCGGGGCATTGTGCGAGTTGTAGGCGAGCAGCTTGCCGAAATTGCCGATGCCGGAAGCGGCCAGGGTCTTGATCGGGCCGGCCGAAATGGCGTTGGCACGGATACCCTCAGGGCCGAGGCAGAAAGCCAGGTAGCGGGTGGCCGCTTCGAGGCTGGCCTTGGCCAGGCCCATGGTGTTGTAGTTCGGCATGGTGCGCTCGGCGCCCAGGTAGGAGAGGGCAAGCGCGGCGCTCTTGCGACCCTGCATCATCGGGCGGGCGGCCTTGACCAGCGCCGGGTAGCTGTAGGACGAGATTTCGTGGGCAATGCGGAAGGCGTCACGCGTGATGCCGTTCAGGAAATCGCCTTCGATGGCTTCGGTCGGGGCGTAGGCGATGGAATGAACCAGGCCGTCGAGGCCGTCCCAGTGCTTGGCCAGTTCGACAAACAGGTTGTCGATTTGCTCGTCGCTGGCGACGTCGACCGGAATCGTGATGTCGCTGCCGAATTCGGTGGCAAACTTCTTGATGCGGTCTTCGAAACGCTCGGTCTGGTAGGTGAAGGCGAGTTGAGCGCCTTCGCGATGGCAAGCCTTGGCAATGCCATAGGCGATGGAATGCTTGGACAGCAGTCCGGTGATCAGAATTTTCTTGTCGGCGAGAAAGCCCATGTGTTGTTCTCCCTAAGGGGTTTAGCCACAAGATTATAAACCGGGAACAGCGATTCGCGGCATGCGAGCACCATTTCCGGCTCTTAACTACATATTCGGATAGGTCGGCCCTTCGCCGCCCTGTGGTACCACCCAGTTGATATTTTGCGTCGGATCCTTGATATCGCAGGTCTTGCAATGTACGCAATTCTGCGCATTGATCTGCAGGCGCGGATTGGCGCCGCTTTCGTCGCGCAGGATTTCATAGACGCCGGCCGGGCAGAAACGCTGCTCCGGGGCGTCGTATTGGGCCAGATTGACGGCAATCGGCACGCTGGCATCCTTGAGTTGCAGATGGCAGGGCTGGTCTTCCTCGTGATTGGTGCTGGAGAGGAAGACCGAGGACAGGCGGTCGAAGGTGATGAGGCCATCCGGCTTGGGATAGACGATGGGTTCGCACTCGGCGGCCGGTTTGAGCTTGGCGTGATCGGGCTTGGTGTTGTGCAGGGTCCACGGCGCCTTGCCGCGCAGCAGCACCTGATCGATGCCGAACATGATGGAGCCGAGTTTCAGGCCCTTGTTCATCCACGGCTTGAAGTTACGTGATTTGTGAAGTTCATCGTACAACCAGCTGTTTTTAAACAACTCTGGATAGTCTGTCAATTCATCGCGCTGGCGCTCGCCGGCCAAAGCTTCAAAGCAGGCTTCAGCGGCCAGTGAGCCGGTCTTGATGGCGCAGTGCGAGCCCTTGATGCGGGCCGCGTTGAGAAAACCTGCGTCGTCACCGATCAAAACGCCGCCAGGGAAAGTCAATTTCGGCAGCGATTGCAGGCCACCGGCGGTGAGGGCGCGGGCGCCATAGGCGATGCGCTTGCCGCCTTCAAGGTATTTGCGGATTTCGGGATGCGTCTTGAAACGCTGGAATTCTTCGTAGGGCGACAGGTGCGGGTTGCTGTAGCCGAGGCCGACAACGAAGCCGACGGCGATCTGGTTGTTCTCCAGGTGGT
>CAIYYE010000339.1 GCA_903930395.1 uncultured beta proteobacterium | reverse complement strand
TACCTGGCGCAGAATTTCCTCGCCTTCTTCCGCCGCGACTACAAGCGGGTTGCCGAAGCCCATATCGAATCCGGCTGGGCGCCGAAAGACACCCGCGTCGATGAATTCGAGGCGGCGATTCGCGCCGTCTGCGAACCTATCTTCGACCGCCCGCTGAAGGATATTTCCTTCGGCAAGGTGCTGCTCCGCCTGTTCCAGACCTCGCGCCGCTTCAATGTCGAAATCCAGCCGCAACTGGTCATGCTGCAAAAGACCCTGCTCAACATCGAAGGCCTCGGTCGCCAGCTCGACCCCGAACTCGACCTGTGGACCACGGCAAAGCCTTTCCTCGAACGCTGGATGAGCGAACAGATAGGCTGGCGCGGCCTGCTCCGCACGTTCAAGCAGGAAGCGCCCTATCTTGCCCGTAGCCTGCCGCAACTGCCGCGCTTGGTCCATCAGGCCCTGGCCCAGCCGACCAAGACCGATCTGCAGCCGCAGCTCGAGCGCCTGATCGCCGCCCAGACCCAGCAAAACCGCTGGCTGGCCATCATCGCCCTGCTCCTTGCCCTGCTCGTCGGCGCGCTGCTTGCCTGACCCCGATGGCCATCGTCAATCTCACCACCTTCACTGAAGAAAACGTCGCCGACTGGTTTGCCACGCGCGATATCACCAAGGCCCGGCCCTATGTCGACCTGGTGCGCGACCTCTCCATCGACGGCAGCCAGATGCGCGCCCTGGTTCCCGGCACCTCGCCGGAACCCTATGTCGTACAGGCCTACCTGAGTCAGGCGCAAAGCGGTGAGATGGCGGTCATCAGCCGCTGCACCTGCTCGGCCGGCAAGCATTGCAAGCACGTCGCGGCGATGCTGCTCAAGGCCATTGAGGAACGCAACCCGAAGGAACACGTCAGCGGCAGCGCCCTCTCCTGGCTCGACGACCTGCGCCGCGTCTCGGTCGCCGTCGCCAAGAAAAAGGCGCGTCCAGCCAGCGCCCGCCAGCAGCTCTTCTACATCCTGAAATGGACGGCCGACAAGCGTCAGTTCGGCATCGAGATCCGCAAGGGCAAATACCCGGAAAGCGCCGAGGAGTGGTGGAAGGTCGACCGCGCCCTGCTCACGCCGCCGCAGTTCGTCAATGAGGAAGACCTCGGCATCCTGCGCCTGATCTGGGCCGACCGCGGCCATGAAACCGGGCTGCGCGCCTTCGGTCTGGGCCCCAAGAATGGTGCCGAAATCCTCCAGCGAATGGCGGCCAGCCACCGGCTTTACCCGGAAGACGACCTCGGTCTGCCGCTCAACGCCGGCCCGTGCCGACCAGCCAGCATCGGTTGGCAGGTGGATGGCATGGGCTTCCAGCGCCCGCATCTCAAGCCCGAGCCATCGGCCGAGATGGTCGTCGCCGTCGATCCGCCTTGGTACATCGATCTGGCCGAAGGCGAAGCCGGCCCGCTCGACGTCACCGGCAACCCCGATGTCATCAATCGCCTCTTCTCGCTGCCGCCGCTCTCGGCCATGGAAGCGGCGCTAGTCGCCGAAGCCCTGTCCGAACTGGCGCCCGACCTGCCTCTGCCCGGCTCCGATGCAGGCGCCCGCCTGCGCCTGGTCGACACCGCGCTGCAACCCATCCTCCAGCTCGAAACCTTGCATACGCACGGCCATCGCGCCTGGCGCAGCTATCCGCAGAATTTTGGCGGCGGCCCCTTCGATGTCGCCAAGGTGCTATTCCGCTATGGCGATGCCGATGTCCGGCCGGAAGAAAAGAGCGAGTTCATCACCCTGCCCGAAGGCGAAACCATCCGCCTGAAGCGCCGCCCGGATGACGAAGCCAGGTGCCTGAGCGCCCTCGATGGCTGCGGCCTGCAGAAAATTCCCGGCCACACCCTGCACACCTTCGGCAGCCCGCCGGAAGGCATTTACGGGCTGGCCGACGAAGCAGCATGGATCAACTTCATGCAGGACGGCACCTTGCGCCTCAAGGAAGCCGGCTGGCAGATCGAATTCCCCGAGGATTTCCGTCACCACGTCATCGAAGTCGATGGCTGGGAGGCCGAGCTCTACGAGGCCGACAACGGCTGGTTCAACCTCGACATGGGCGTCATGGTCGAAGGCGAACGCCTGCCGCTCGCCCCGCTACTCGCCAATCTTTTCCGCAGCGACCCGCGCTGGCTCGAAGCAGCCGAACTCGAACGCGTTCCCGACGACGAGGGCATCGACCTCTACACCGCCCGCGGCAAGCGCCTGCGCGTCCCGGCCGGCCGCCTCAAGCCGCTGGCCGCGACACTGATCGACCTCTTCGACGGCTTTACCGGCGGCAATACCTTGCGCCTATCGCGCTTCGATGCACCACGCCTGGCCGAGCTCTCCGACCTCAGCCGCTGGCAGTTCCGCGGCCAGAGCGACATCATGGCGCTCGCCGAGCGCCTGCTGAAAGCCCAGGGCATCGGCGACGTTGCGCCACCGGCCGGCTTCAAGCTCGAACTCCGCCCCTATCAGCGCGAAGGCCTGGCCTGGCTGCAGTTCCTGCGCGAACACAACCTGTCCGGCATCCTGGCCGACGACATGGGTCTCGGCAAAACCGCCCAGACGCTGGCCCACCTGCTCCTCGAAAAGGAAGCCGGGCGCCTCGACAAGCCGGCCCTGATCATCCTGCCGACCTCGCTGATCTTCATCTGGAAGAACGAAGCCGCCCGCTTCGCCCCCGATCTCAAGGTACTCTCGCTGCACGGCCCGGAACGCAAGGTCCGCTTTCCGGAAATCATGCAGCACGACGTCGTGCTGACCACCTATCCGCTGCTCTGGCGCGATGCCGACGAGTTGATGCAGCACAGCTACCACCTGCTCATCCTCGACGAGGCGCAGACCGTCAAGAACGCCCAGAGCCAGAGCGCCGAGGCCGTGCGCAAGGTCGATGCCCGGCATCGCCTGTGCCTGACCGGTACGCCGCTGGAAAACCACCTCGGCGAACTGTGGAGCCAGTTCGACTTCCTGCTCCCCGGCTTTCTCGGCACCAGCAAGCAGTTCACCCGGCACTGGCGGACGCCGATCGAGAAGCAGGGCGACCTCCGCCGGCGTACCCTGCTCGCCCGCCGCATCCGCCCCTTCATCCTGCGCCGCAAGAAGGAAGACGTCGCGCAGGAATTGCCGCCAAAAACCATCATCATCCGCAGCGTCGAACTCGAAGGCGCCCAGCGCGACCTTTACGAGACGGTGCGCGCCGCGATGGATGCCAAGGTGCGCGATGAAATCGCCAGCCGCGGCTTTGCGCGCAGCCAGATCGTCATTCTCGATGCCCTGCTCAAGCTCCGCCAGGTCTGCTGCGACCCGCGCCTGGTCAAGGCCACGGCAGCCCGCAAGGTGGCCGAGCGGGCCAAGCTCGACCTGCTCATGGCGATGCTGCCCGAACTCGTCGACGAAGGTCGCAAGGTTCTGGTTTTCTCGCAATTCACCAGCATGCTGGCGCTTATCGAACATGAACTCGACAAGGCCGGCATCGCCTACGTCACGCTGACCGGCGACACGGTCGACCGCGAAGTGCCAATCCGCCGCTTCCAGGACGGCGAAGTGCCGATTTTCCTGATCAGCCTGAAGGCTGGTGGTGTCGGTCTCAACCTGACCGCCGCCGACACCGTCATCCATTACGATCCGTGGTGGAATCCGGCCGTCGAAAACCAGGCCACCGACCGCGCTCACCGCCTCGGCCAGGACAAGCCGGTCTTCGTCTACAAGCTGATCGTCAGCGGCAGTATCGAGGAAAAAATCCTCGCCCTGCAGGAGCGCAAGGCCGAACTGGCCGCCGGCATCCTGTCCGACGACTATCGCGTCGACGTCAAGTTCGGCACCGACGACCTCGCTGCCCTGTTCGAGCCACTACCCGAATAGGCGTGATCGCCTACAATCGCGACATCGGCTTAACCGGAAAAACCATGCGCCACGTCCTGATTCTGCTTTGCTTCACACTCATGGCCTCGGCTGCACAGGCCGAAACATGGACCGTCAAGCGGAAGGTGGCCGGCAATTTCGTCGATACCCGTGACGCCGTCGTCATGGCTATTGAAAACCGGGGCCTGGTGATCAATTACATCTCGCACATGGCCGACATGTTGAACCGGACCGGCGCCGACCTCGGTGCCACGCGCAAAGTCTACGATCAGGCCGAGATCATCGAATTCTGCTCGGCCGGACTGTCACGAAAAATGATGGAACTGGACCCGCACAACATCGTCCTTTGCCCGTTCGCCATCTCCATCTATACGCTGCCCGATGAGAAAAACACGACCTGGGTCAGCTATCGGCAGCCCAAGGGCAAGGGGGCAGCCCTCGCCGCGACCTTGCTCGAAGAAATCGCCACCGAAGCCGGTCAATAAAGCCGGCACCTCAGACCAGACAGGTCGCCGAGCCCAGACGTTCGATCAATCCGCTCAAGGCATGGCGAACCGATTGCTCCCGCACGGCAAAACGGTCACCACCAAAATGACAGGTCTGAGCCTCGCAACCACCATCCGTCCAGGCCCAGGCAAAGCAGACCGTGCCCACCGGCTTTTCCGGCGTACCGCCACTCGGCCCGGCAATGCCGGTGATCGCCACCGACCAGTCGGCTCGGCTATGCGCCAGAACGCCTTGCGCCATGGCTCTCGCCACTGCTTCCGAAACAGCACCATGGCGTTCCAGTGTGGTTTCAGCAACGCCGAGCATGTCGGTCTTTGCGGCGTTTGAATAGGTCACGAAGCCCCGGTCGAACCACGCCGAACTGCCGGCAATCGCCGTTACCGACTGGGCGAGCCAGCCACCGGTGCATGACTCCGCCGCAGCCAGCCATTCGCCACGCTCAAGAAGCAGGCGGCCGAGACCTTCGGCAATTTTTTCGAGTTCAGACATAATGGCCAATCCTAGCACGCGACCCAAAGCCAATGCCCAGCCCACTTTACAACTCGTCCCAAGTAAGCATCACCGGCGTCATCCTGGCCGGCGGATTGGGTACGCGCATGGGGGGCGTCGACAAGGGCTTGCAACTGCATCATGGAAAAGCACTGGTCAGTCACGTCGCCGAGCGCCTCGCGCCGCAGGTTGGCCGGCTGCTGATCAACGCCAACCGTAACGAAAGCGCTTACGCCGCCTTCGGTTACCCGCTGGTCGCCGACCACATTACCGGTTTTGCCGGGCCGCTGGCCGGCCTGCATGCAGCCTTGGGCGCCGCCGATACGCCACTGGTCGTCACCGCCCCCTGCGACTCGCCGGGCCTGCCGCT
>CAIYYE010000338.1 GCA_903930395.1 uncultured beta proteobacterium | reverse complement strand
TTCATCCTTTTGCTGGCGGTCAATGTGCTGCAGTGGTGGACGGCCAATCGCCACAAGAACAGCGAGCCGCTCGAAGTCGCAGCGGCACGGGCGGGCGGGGTGACGGCATGAAGTCGACGCGCGCCACGCAGGAACCAGTCTGGGTTCGTTATACCTTGCTGACGGTCGGTCTCGGCTTCCTTTTCTTCTTCCTCGGTTTGCCGCTGGTCGCTGTCTTCGTCGAAGCCCTTGCCCAGGGCGTGCCTATCTACGTCGAAGCGCTCAAGGAGCCGGAGACTGCTTCGGCCATCTGGTTGACCATAGGCATTGCGCTGGCCGTGCTCCCCTTCAATATCGCCTTCGGGGTCGCTGCCGCCTGGGCCATCGCCAAGTTCGAGTTCCGTGGCAAGGCGCTCCTCATCACGCTGATTGACCTGCCGTTTGCTGTCAGCCCGGTGGTCGCCGGCCTCATCTTCATCCTGCTCTTCGGTTCGCAGGGCACTTTCGGCAACTGGCTGTCCGAGCACGACATCAAGATCATCTTCGCCGTGCCGGGCATGATCCTGGCGACCCTGTTCATCACCTTCCCCTTCATCGCTCGCGAGCTGATCCCGCTCATGCAGTCGCAGGGCAAGGACGAGGAAGAAGCGGCAGTGTCGCTTGGCGCATCCGGTTTCCAGATGTTCATGCGCGTTACCCTGCCCAACATCAAGTGGGGCCTGCTTTACGGCGTGATCCTGTCGAACGCCCGGGCGATGGGCGAATTTGGCGCCGTCTCGGTGGTCTCCGGTCACATCCGCGGCGAAACCAATACCCTGCCGCTGCACGTCGAAATCCTCTACAACGAATACAACGCCATCGGCGCTTTTGCCGCCGCCTCCATCCTCGCCTTGCTGGCGTTGGTCACGCTGGTCGCCAAGACGATCGTCGAGTGGCGGATGAAACAAGAAACCGACATGCTGAACACGGTGCTGGCACCGGAGAAAACCTGATGAGTATCGAAATCCGCAATATCTCCAAGCGCTTCGGCAACTTTGTCGCGCTCGACAATATCAACCTCGATATCCCGACCGGCGAACTGGTTGCCCTGCTCGGTCCTTCCGGCTGTGGCAAGACGACGCTGCTGCGCATCATCGCCGGCATGGAGAGCGCCGATGGGGGCGAGGTGCTGTTTTCGGGCGCCGAGGCGACCCACCTGCATGCCCGCGAGCGAAATGTCGGTTTTGTCTTCCAGCATTACGCGCTGTTTCGCCACATGACGGTGTTCGAGAATGTGGCGTTTGGATTGCGCGTCAAGCCGCGCAACGAACGGCCGTCGGATGCCGATATCAAGCGCCGGGTCATGGAACTGCTCGGCCTGGTCCAGCTCGACTGGCTGGCCGACCGCTATCCCTCGCAACTGTCCGGCGGCCAGCGCCAGCGCATCGCCCTGGCCCGCGCCCTGGCCGTCGAACCCAAGGTCTTGCTGCTCGATGAGCCGTTTGGCGCTCTCGACACCAAAGTGCGCAAGGAGCTGCGCCGCTGGCTGCGCCGCCTGCACGACGACATGCATATTTCCAGCGTCTTCGTCACGCACGATCAGGAAGAGGCGCTCGAAGTGGCCGACCGTGTGGTCGTCATGAACCACGGCCGGATCGAGCAGATCGGCTCGCCAGACGAGGTCTACTCCAGCCCGGCGTCGCCCTTCGTCTATCAGTTCCTCGGCAATGTGAATGTCTTTCACAGCCGGCAGCAGGGCGCCTACGCCGAGGTCGAGCGCGGTGAGGCGGCGGAAAAAGCCACCGCATTCGTCCGCCCGCACGATATCGACATCACGCATCAGCCGGCTGACGACGGTTTGCAGGCCACGGTCCAGCACGTGCATCCGATTGGTCCGGTGGTCCGTATCGAATTGCTGCATGGCAGCGAGATCGTCGAAGTCGAACTGTCACGCGAACGGCATGAAGCCCTGCAACTGGCAGTCGGTCAGTCGGTATGGTTCCGGCCACGCCAGATGAAGGTCTTCGGCGCCGATGCCCGGCCGCGGACGACGGCGGAAAAGGAAGCGTTTTTGTTCTGATCCGTAGCACTCGGGGTAGCCGTGGGGCGGATGATATAATCGGCCCCCATTTCGTAAGCGGCTGCCCCAACTGGTGATTTTTACCCTCGGCATCAACCATCATTCTGCCCCTCTCGCCATTCGCGAGCGGGTGGCGTTTGGCGCCGACAAATTGCCGCATGCCCTGGCCGATCTGACGCATGCGCGGCCGGTACGCGAGGTGGCGATCCTGTCCACCTGCAACCGTACCGAGATTTACTGCTCGGCCGAGTCGCCCGAAGTGGTCATCGACTGGCTGGCGCAGTACCACCAGGTCAGCCGTGAGGAAATCGCCCCCTACATTTACACCCACGACCAGCCGGAAGCCATCCGCCACGCCTTTCGCGTTGCCAGTGGCCTTGATTCGATGGTCATCGGCGAGCCGCAGATCCTTGGCCAGATGAAGGATGCCGTGCGCGCCGCCGAAGAAAACGGCACGCTCGGCACGCAGTTGCACAAGCTCTTCCAGCGTTCGTTCTCGGTTGCCAAGGAAGTCCGTTCAACGACCGCCATCGGCGCCAACATCGTCTCGATGGCCGCCGCTGGCGTCCATCTGGCCGAACGCATTTTCGAGTCGATAGCCGGCCAGCGCATCCTTTTCATCGGTGCCGGCGAAATGATCGAACTGTGCGCGGCGCATTTCTGCGCCGGCAAGCCGAAGCAGGTCACCGTTGCCAACCGGACGCTCGAGCGCGGCCGTGCCCTGGCCGAGCAATACGGTGGCACGGCCATTCGCCTGGATGAACTCGGCGAGCATCTGGCGCAGCACGACATCGTCGTGTCATGCACGGCCAGCCCCTTGCCTATCATTGGTCTGGGCATGGTCGAGCGGGCGATCAAGATGCGTCGCCACCGGCCGATGTTCATGGTCGACCTGGCCGTGCCGCGCGACATCGAGGAAGAAGTTGGCAAGCTCGACGACGTCTTCCTCTACACCGTCGACGATCTGGCCCAGGTCGTCGAAAGTGGCATGGAGTCGCGGCAGGCCGCCGTGGTCGATGCCGAACTGATCATCGCCAACCGGGTGCAGGACTTTCTCGGCTGGCTCGCTTCGCGCGACACTGTGCCGGTCATTCGTTCCCTGCGCGATTCCGCCGAGCGCATGCGCCGTCACGAGATGGAGCATGCGATGAAGTTGCTGGCCAAGGGCGAGGCCCCTGAAAAGGTGCTTGAGCACCTGTCGCAGCGCCTCACCAACAAATTCCTGCACGCTCCGACGCAGGCGCTGAACCAGGCCGACGGTGCCGACCGTACTGAATTGCAGGCCATCGCCGCCCGCCTCTTCCATCTCCATTCCGGCGAGTAGCGGCCCTGCCGGGCTGCGCTTGTGCGTGCATTTTCCGAGTTTTCCATGAAGCCATCCATCCGCCAGAAACTCGACCTCCTGGTCGACCGTCTCGATGAAATCGACCGCATGCTGTCGGCGCCCGGTACGGCCAGCGATATGGACCAGTTCCGCAAGCTGTCGCGCGAGCGTGCCGAAATCGAGCCGGTGATTGCCCAGTTCCATGCCTTCCGTCAGGCCGAGAACGATCTGGCCGAGGCCGAGGCGATGCGCAACGATCCGGAAATGCGTGACTTCGCCGAAGAGGAAATTGCCAGCGCCAAGGCACGCCTGCCCGAACTCGAAATCGAACTGCAGAAACTCCTGCTCCCGCGCGACCCCAATGACGAGCGCGGTGTCCTCCTTGAAATTCGCGCTGGCACCGGCGGTGACGAGTCTGCTCTGTTCGCGGGCAGCCTCTTCCGCATGTATTCGCGCTTTGCCGAACGCCAGCGCTGGCAGGTCGAAGTGATGTCGGCCAATGAGTCGGAGCTGGGCGGCTACCGCGAAATCATCTGCCGCATCGTCGGCAACGGCGCCTATTCGCGCCTCAAGTTCGAGTCGGGCGGCCATCGCGTCCAGCGCGTGCCGGAAACCGAAACCCAGGGTCGCATCCACACCTCGGCCTGTACCGTGGCGATCATGCC
>CAIYYE010000337.1 GCA_903930395.1 uncultured beta proteobacterium | reverse complement strand
TTGAAGTTGATCTGCGTTGCGCTGGGGCTGATGGGCAACTGGGGATAGGCGGTGGTAATGCTGGCGACGTATCCGGCAGCGCGCACGCTACCGCTCCAGCCCATCACGATCAGACCCAGGCAGCACACGACCAGCGACGCCAGACGACGCCAACTGGCGGTGTCAGACGACAACCAGGCAAGGCATGAAAGCAGTCTGGTCAACACATGATCCTCATTTGCAGGCGCCCACAATCTCCACCGAAAGCAACACCGGACAAACGACGGGCGATCTTTAATGCCTTTATGTGGCGGCTGATACGGTGCGTCGGTGCGTCTTTTTTCACCAAATGGCCACAAGCACTTTGAGCGCCTGATGCGACTTCCCACATACTACCGGTAGTGTTTGGGGGAGACAACCGGACAAGCGGCAATCCCGGCCTTTGCACCGGCTGATGAACAGCGCTCAAGGCGCATCAAGGCGCGGAGGAAGGGGCGGATTTTGGCGTCAGGCAATAGACCTTCTGTTCGACCCTGACCGGCTGGCTGATTGCCGGGTCAGGATCAGGTTCGAAGATGCTTTCGACATGCCTGAGTTCGATATCGAAGGCGCTGGTGTACAGGCTGGCGATTTCGTCGGCCACGGCGAAGGGCTGGCCTTGTGTTTCGCCTTCCTCGGGCTCCTCGGTGGTGAGCAGCAGCATGCGGCAGTTGGCCGGCAGGATGCGGCCAAGCTGGGCGATGTAGGCGCTGCGCAGATCGTCGGGCAAGGCCGTCAGCGCGGCACGGTCGAAGACCATGGAGACATCGCCGAGGTCCGCCGCACTCAGTGCGAAGAAATCGCCGCACAGGATCGAGATCCGGCCGTGCTCCCAGCGCGTGAATTTGCCGACCTTGCGGCGGGTTGGCTGCAATTTGTTTTCACGAAAGAAGGCGCGGACAGCGAGCGGGCTTAACTCGACACCAATCACCGCGTGCCCCTGCCCGGCGAGCCAGAGCAGATCGAGGCTTTTGCCGCAGAGCGGGACAAAAACCAGGTCGTCCGCGGTCAGCTTGAAATCCGGCCAGAACCTGACGAGAAGCGGATTGACGACAGATTGATGAAAGGCAATGTCGCGGTCGCGCCAGGACTGTTGCCAGAGTTCGTTGTCGCGCCCGGTCATGGCGGACTCCTTTGCGTTGCTGAATCAGGGAAAAGTACTGATCGAAAGACACAACGCTTCGCAAGAAGAGCCATGCAGGCCGAAAAGGCACTCGCACTTGGGGCAGTCGGGCCACCCGGTAGCTTTTAGCCTATCACCAAATTTGCGCTGGCGATGCCGGGATGCGAATTGTCACCTTCGCTACATTCGCCTCACATCACCGCGGACAATATAAAACTTTCCATTAAATTCAGTAGCTTGCAAATTGGCACCATCCTTGCTGAAAGACTGGCGAGGAGATTTCCATGACCAACCCGGCTTTCGTCACCATCAACGACACCACCCTGCGCGACGGCGAACAGTCGGCCGGCGTGGCGTTCTCGCTGGCCGAAAAACTGGACATCGCCCGCCAGCTCGCCGCCATCGGCGTGCCGGAACTGGAAGTCGGCATCCCGGCCATGGGCGACGAAGAGCGCGACTCGATCCGCGCCGTCGCCGATCTCAAGCTGGCCCCGCGCCTCATGGTGTGGAGCCGCATGCACCCGGCCGACATCGCCGCCTGCGCCGGTCTTGGCGCCCACCTCATCGACATTTCAGTGCCGGCCTCCGACCAGCATCTGGCCTACAAGCTCAAACAGGACCGTGCCTGGCTGCTGCGCGAATTGCCCAAGTTCATCGGCGCCGCGCTCAGCCTCGGGCTGGAAGTCGGCCTAGGCTGCGAGGATGCCTCGCGCGCCGACATGAGTTTCCTCTGCGCCCTGGCCGAGACAGCCGAGCGTGCCGGCGCCCGCCGCCTGCGCTTCGCCGACACGCTGGGCATACTCGAACCCTTCGGCACCTTCGACCGGATCAGCACCCTGCGCCGCAACACCGGCCTCGAAATCGAGATGCACGCCCACGACGACATGGGTCTGGCCACGGCCAACACCCTGGCCGCCTGCAAGGCCGGCGCAACGCACGTCAACACGACGGTGAACGGCCTGGGCGAACGTGCCGGCAATGCGCCGCTCGAAGAAGTCGTGCTCGGCCTGCAAAAACTTTACGGCATTGAAACCGGGGTCAGCCTCAAAGGTTTCCCCGCCCTCTCGAGCCAGGTGGCAAGCGCCTCCGGTCGCGCCGTGCCGTGGCAGAAGAGCGTCGTCGGCGCCGGCGCCTTCACGCACGAAGCCGGAATCCACGTCGATGGCCTGCTCAAGCACCCGGACAACTACCAGGGCTTCGACCCGCAGGAAGTCGGCCAGTCGCATCGCATCGTGCTCGGCAAGCATTCCGGCTCGCGTGCCGTGCAGGTGGTGTATGCCGGGCTCGGCTTCGAACTCGGCGAGATCGAGGCCCAGGCCATGCTGCCGCGGGTCCGCAACTTCGTCGCCGAACACAAGCACCCGCCGGAAGTATCCGACCTGCGCGACCTGCTGGCCGCCATCCGGAGCCAACCCCATGTCTGAAGCGATGACCATGACCGCCACCGTACTGCCGCCTCCCGGCCTCTGGGCAACCCTCAAGGAAGACCTGGCCTGCGTCTTCCAGCGCGACCCGGCCGCCCGCTCGACGCTGGAAGTGCTGACCACCTATCCGGGCGTCCATGCCATCCTCACCCACCGCCTGTCGCACCGGCTGTGGCAGAACGGCTGGCGCTTTCCGGCCCGCCTTCTTTCCTTTCTGAGCCGGATGCTGACCAATGTAGACATCCATCCCGGCGCCACCATCGGCCATCGCTTCTTCATCGACCACGGTGCCTGCGTCGTGATCGGCGAAACCGCCGAAGTCGGCGACGATGTCACGCTCTACCATGGCGTGACCCTGGGCGGCACCTCATGGAACAAGGGCAAGCGCCACCCGACACTGGCCAACGGTGTCGTCGTCGGCGCCGGCGCCAAAATTCTCGGCCCGATCACTATTGGCGAGCGCGTTCGCGTCGGTGCGAACTCGGTCGTCGTCAAGGATGTGCCGGCCGACCGGACGGTGGTCGGCGTACCCGGCCGGATCGTCGACACCCGGGTCGGTACGGCACGCCCGGCCAATGGCATCAGCCTCGACCACAATCTCATGCCCGACCCGGTCGCCAAGTCGATTGCCTGCCTCATCGAGCGTATCGAGATCCTCGAGAAGGAGCTCGCCGAAGTCCGCCACGAACCGCCACCGGCCGACCACAGCGGCGATTGCCGCACCTGCTCTGCCGGTGACTTGTGCTGTGAGCATGAGTCCATGCAAGCCTTGAACTGAGACACCATGGACCTGCTCGACTTCTCCGACTGCAAGCTCTACTTCGAGGATGAACTGCCCGTCGAGGCGGAGCGTCTGATCGCCCAGGCCGCTGCGGACTACGGTGACCCGGCAGCCGAACTCGCCCTGCTCCGCGCCCATTTGCTGGCGCCCGAGCACCTGACCGTGCTGGTCAGCCTCTATCGCTACTATTTTTACCAGCATCGCCTCGACGACGTGCTCGTTGTGGCCGATCACGCCAAGCGGATTTCGGCCCGCCATCTCGGCATTCCCAACGACTGGCGGTTGATCGACGAAGCCCGGCTTGGCTCGGCTGCCGCCACCTCCTTCGGCCTGCTCCGCTTTTACCTGCTGGCGATCAAGGCCGAAAGCGTCGTCCTGCTGCGCCTCGGGCGCATTGCCGAATCGCGCGACCGCCTGAGCAAACTCGCCGCGCTGGATAGCCGCGACCAGCTAGGGGCCGCCAAGCTCCTTGAGGTCGTCGACGAATTCCAGAGTGAAAACCCGGCCCCAGCCGAAGAACCATCCCTAACCCTAGTTGCTGCCTGAGGAAACCATCATGGAAGACACCCTGACCCTTGCCGAAGCCATGGAAGACCTGGTTTCTGCCGAAGACTTTCTCGACTATTTCGCGGTCCCCTACGACCCCGCCGTCGTCCACGTCAATCGCCTGCACATCCTGCAACGCTTTCACGACTACCTGACCAAGCAGGCGCCCAATCTGCCGCCGGAAGAAGAAAGCCAGCGCGGCATCTACCGCCTGTGGCTGGAGCGCGCCTACCAGGACTTCGTAACCTCCGACTCGCTGACGGAAAAGGTTTTCGCCGTCTTCCAGAACATTTCGAAGCCGGATGGCGGCATGAGTTCATTCGTTTCCCTCGACAAGGTATTCCGCCAATGATGAACGCTCAGTGGGAGTACGGTGAGGCCGTGCGTCTCACCCGCAACGTCCGCAACGACGGCACCTATCCCGGTCTCGAACCGGGTGCGCCGCTCGTCCGTCGGGGCAGCATCGGCTATGTCGTCGATGTCGGCACCTTCCTGCAGGACCAGATCATCTACTCGGTCAATTTCATCGAGGATGGCAAGATCGTCGG
>CAIYYE010000336.1 GCA_903930395.1 uncultured beta proteobacterium | reverse complement strand
TTGCCGAGCAGGCGGTTGATGCGAATTTCGATGCCCACGATGGCACCGAGCATCTTCTCGATGTAGTCGGCCGGCGCGTCGCCGACGGCCCAGGGTTTCGGCAGCGTTGCTTCGTGGACGCTGGTCAGGGTCGAGACTTGGTCGAGGACCCAGGCTGGGTCGTCAATCACGGTCATCTCGCCATAGGCGTGCACAGCGGCGTAGTTCCAGGTCGGCACTACCTTGCCGTGTTCGGCCTTGGTCGCGTAGCCAGAGGGGCTGATGTAGCTCTCGTCGCCCTGGAAGACCACGAGCACTTCACCCACAACTTGGCCCGGCTTCCACAGCGGGTTGGCGCGGGCGACATGGCCTTGCAGCTTGCCGCAGGGTGCGGCATCGCCAAGCAATAGCGGGATGTGGTTGGCGTTGAGGCCATCCGGGCCGTGGCTAATCAGCGTGGCCAGTGGATGGGCGCGCATCAGGGCGTGAATTTCGGAGATGTCGTCTTCGGCAAAATGCTTGGGCAGGTACATGGTTTTACATCCGGAAAATGCCGAACTTCGTTTCTTCGGCCGGCGCATTCATCGAGGCCGACAGGCTCAGCCCGAGCACCCGGCGGGTGTCGGCCGGGTCGATGATGCCGTCGTCCCACAGGCGCGCGCTGGCGTAGTAGGGGTGGCCCTGGGTTTCGTATTGTTCGCGGATGGGTGCCTTGAAAGCAGCCTCGTCTTCGGCGCTCCAGGTCTTGCCGGCGGCTTCGATGCCGTCGCGTTTGACTGTAGCCAGCACGCCGGCGGCCTGTTCGCCGCCCATCACCGAGATGCGGGCGTTCGGCCACATCCACATGAAGCGCGGGCTGTAGGCGCGGCCGCACATGCCGTAGTTGCCGGCGCCGAAGCTGCCGCCAATGACGACGGTGAATTTCGGCACCTTGGCGGTGGCGACGGCGGTGACCATCTTGGCGCCGTCGCGGGCGATGCCGCCGTTTTCGTATTTGCGGCCGACCATGAAGCCGGTGATGTTCTGCAAAAAGACGAGCGGGATGCCGCGCTGGGCGCAGAGTTCGATGAAGTGGGCACCTTTCAGGGCCGATTCGCTGAACAGGATGCCATTGTTGGCGACGATGCCGACAGGATAACCATGGATCCGCGCAAAGCCGCAGACCAGCGTCGTGCCGTAGCGCGCCTTGAATTCGTCGAAATCGGAGCCGTCGACGATGCGGGCGATGATTTCGCGCACGTCGAAGGGCTTCTTGCTGTCGGTCGGGATGACGCCGTAGAGTTCTTCGGCCGGATAGAGTGGCTCGGTCGGGATGGTCAGCGTGACGGGCGGCTGCTTCTTCCAGTTCATGTCCTTGACGATGCGCCGGGCAATGGCCAGGGCGTGCGCATCATTTTCGGCCAGATGATCGACAACGCCGGAAATGCGCGTATGGACGTCGGCCCCGCCGAGATCTTCGGCCGACACCACTTCGCCGGTCGCTGCCTTGACGAGTGGCGGGCCGCCGAGAAAGATGGTGCCCTGGTTCTTGACGATGATCGACTCGTCGCACAT
>CAIYYE010000335.1 GCA_903930395.1 uncultured beta proteobacterium | reverse complement strand
GCGATCAAGGGCATGGCCCACATTACCGGCGGCGGCCTGCTCGAAAACGTGCCGCGCGTCCTGCCGGAAAACACCGTGGCCGAGCTGGAAATGGCAGCCTGGCCGCGTCCCAAGCTGTTCGACTGGATGCAGGCCGAAGGCAATGTGGCCGAAAACGAAATGCACCGCGTCTTCAACTGCGGTATCGGCCTCGTGATCGTTGTTGCCGCGGCTGATGCCGATGCGGCGATGGCCGAACTCAAGGCGCAGGGCGAGGCGGTCTATCGCATCGGCAAGATCAGGGCGCGTTCGGGTGACGAAGCGCAGACACTGGTTGTCTAAATGGCAGTGGCGGGTCGCGGCGCTTGTCTGCGGCCTGTTGTTGCTGAACGGCTGGTCGCCCGTCTGGGCGGCGAGCAAGAAGCCGTCGCACAAAACGGTGCATAAGGCGGCGCAGCCCAAAGAGGGCAAAAAGCAGGCGAGAAATGCGTCGCGCCCCCTGTCCTCGGCGCCGGAATTCGGGCCGGCTGACCTGCTCGAGGATGGCGTCCCCGGCCTGCATGGCCACGCCAGTTTCTACGGAAACAAGTTTCAGGGACGCAAGACCTCTACTGGCGAACGCTTCGATGTCCGCTTGTTCACGGCCGCCAGCAACCGCTTTCCGCTCGGTACCATGCTCGCCGTCCGGCGCATGGACAACGATCGTTGCGCCATCGTCAAGGTCAATGACCGGATGCACGCGAAGCACCGAAAACGCATCATCGACGTTTCGCGCAGCGTGGCCGAATACCTGGGCATGATTCGGGCAGGTGTCGTCTTTGTCAGCGTCGCGCCTGTGAAGGACGGCTGGCGGGAGCATGGCGGGGCCGCCTGTCAGGCGGCTTTCGAGCCCGAACCGGAATGTCCGTCCTGCGGTCAATTGCCCACCTTTCCTGAATTGCTGCCGGATGTTGGTGGCTGATTTTTTGCTGCGATATCAGCAGCTTCGTTACAATCCGATTTTTACTGACTTCCCGGTCAGTCTGACCCTTTGCTGATAGCCATGAACAAAAATACCCGTTTCGGAATCATCGCCATTGCGCTTGCCGGTATGGCAGGGCTGAGCTACTACGCCTACACCGCCAATCGGGCGCCGGCTGGCGGGCCGAGCGCACCGGCCGGAGAACCCGGCAAGCCGGCTGCCGGCGGGGCGCCCGCGAGTTTTCCGACGGCGGTTGAAGTGGCGCGTGCCGTCGCCAGCGACTTTGCCGATGACGTAGGCGCCGTCGGCACCCTGAAATCGAACGAATCCGTCGTGCTGCGCCCGGAAACGGCCGGACGCGTTGCCGCGATTGGTTTCAAGGATGGTGCGGTGGTCGCCAAAGGCACGGTGCTCGTCTTTCTTGACGCCGCGATTCAGGAAGCGGAATTGCAGCAGGCCCGGGCCAATCTGGCGCTGGCCCGGAGCAGCTACGACCGGAATGTCGAGCTGGTCGGCAAGAAGTTCCTCAGTCAGCAGGCGCTCGACAGTTCGGCCGCGACCCTGAAGGTGCAGGAAGCCGCCGTTCAACTGGCTGAAGCCAAGGCCGCGAAGATGCGGATCAAGGCACCGTTTGCCGGCATGGTCGGGCTGCGCAATGTGAGCGTCGGCGATTATCTCAAGGATGGCCAGGAGCTCATCAATATCGAGGATGTCGCCACGCTGCGTGTCGATTTCAGGCTGCCGGAAACCTATCTGGGTCGCATCCAAAAGGGGCAGGTCGTCGAAGTGGCGACCGACGCACTGCCTGGCGAGCGCTTCAAGGCTGTGCTCGACGCCATCGATCCCATGGTCGACCAGAATGGCCGCTCCATTTCGGCCCGCGCCCGGCTCGACAACGCCAAGGGCAAATTGCGGCCCGGCATGTTCGTCCGCGTCCGTTTGCTCTTCGGCGAGCGCAAGGCTGTCCTCATGGTGCCCGAGCAGGCGATTGTGGCCGGCGGCCAGCCGGCAGTCTTCAAGGTGGTCGAGGGCAAGGCAGTGATGACCAAGGTCAAGCTGGGCGTGCGCCGTGCGGCGCAGGTCGAGGTGGTCGAGGGCTTGGCTGAAGGTGACGTCGTGGTTACGGCCGGCCAGTTGAAACTGCGCGAAGGCGCCGCCGTCCGTCCGGTCGGTGAGGGTGTGCCGGCGGCAGCCCCGGCCCCGGCTGGTGCAAACACCCCGGTGGCCGGCAAATGAAGATTTCAGACCTGTGCATCAAGCGGCCGGTCTTCGCGACCGTGCTGTCGCTCGTCATCATGCTGCTCGGCATCGTTTCCTATACCCGCTTGCCGGTGCGCGAGTACCCGAAGATCGACGAACCGGTGGTCACCGTTGGCACGACTTATCGTGGTGCCTCGGCAGAAATCATCGAGTCGCAGGTCACCAAGCCGCTGGAGGATTCGCTCGCCGGGATCGAAGGCGTGGAAGTGATCACTTCCATATCGCGGGCCGAAAACAGCCAGATTTCCGTGCGTTTCAAGCTCGAGCGGGCACCGGACTCGGCGGCTTCCGATGTTCGCGACCGCGTCTCCCGTGTTCGCAACAAGCTGCCGGATGCGGTCGATGAACCTGTCATCGCGAAGGTCGAGGCCGACGCCAACCCGGTGATCTGGATCGCCTTTTCATCCGACAAGCATTCGGCGCTGGAAGTCACCGATGTCGCCACGCGCATCGTCAAGCCACGCCTGCAGACCCTGCCCGGTGCTGCCGATGTGCGGGTCTTTGGCGACCGCAAGTTCGCCATGCGCATCTGGCTCGACAAGCAGCGGCTGGCGGCCTATCAGCTGACCCCGGCCGATGTCGAGGATGCGCTGCGCAAGCAGAATATCGAGGTGCCGGCCGGTCGCATCGAAAGCCGAGAGCGGGAGTTTTCAGTGGTCGCCAACACCGACCTGAAGACGCCGGAAGAGTTCGGCGCTGTCGTAGTCAAGACCATCAATGCCTATCCGGTGCACATCCGCGATCTCGGCCGGGTCGCCATCGGCGCCGCCGATGAACGCAGTTCGGTCCGTTTCAAGGGCAAGTCGGCCGTGGCGCTCGGCGTCATCAAGCAGGCGACGGCCAATCCGCTCGAACTGTCCAAGGCCTTGCGCGCCGAACTGCCGAAGATCACGAGCGAACTGCCGGCCGGGATGTCAGCTGACCTGTCCTACGATTCCTCGGTTTTCATCGACCGCTCGATCGAGTCGGTGTTCAAGACCATAGGCGAGGCCATCCTCCTCGTGCTCGCCATCATTTTCTTCTTCCTGCGCAATTTCCGGGCAACGCTGATCCCGCTGGTGACCATTCCGGTGTCGCTGGTCGGTGCCTTCGGCATCATGTTCGCGCTTGGCTTCACCATCAACACCCTGACCCTGCTCGCGCTGGTGCTGGCCATCGGTCTGGTGGTCGATGACGCCATCGTCGTGCTCGAAAACATCTACCGTCACATCGAGGAAGGCATGCCGCGCATGCAGGCGGCCTTGCAGGGCTCCAAGGAAATCGGTTTCGCCGTCGTCGCCATGACCCTGACCCTGGCCGCGGTGTACGCCCCGGTTGCCTTCATGACCGGGCGCACTGGCAAACTTTTCATTGAATTCGCCCTGACCCTGGCCGGCGCCGTGCTGGTTTCCGGCTTCGTCGCCCTGACCCTGTCGCCGATGATGTGCTCGGTCCTCCTCAAGCATGAGGAAAAGCATGGCAAGGCCTTCATGATGGTCGAAGGTTTCCTCAACTGGCTCAATGACGGCTACAAGAGGGTGCTGACCGCCTCGCTCAATCGTCGCTGGGTCGTCCTTGTCGGCTTCGTGCTCGTCGCCGCCTCCTGCGGCATCCTGCTCAAGGCGCTGAAGTCCGAGCTGGCACCGGTTGAGGATCGCGGCATCATTTTCGGGATGTTCATCGCGCCCGAGGGGGCAACGCTCGACTACACCGAAAAATACGCCCGCCAGATTGAATCCATCTACAGCCAGACCAAGGATGCCGAACGTTACTTCGTCGTCGCCGGCAATCCGACGGTCAGTCAGGGCATCTCGATTCTCGGCCTGACCGACTGGAATGATCGCAGCCGCCGTTCGCCGGACATCGCCAAGGAGCTGTTCCCCAAGTTTTCCGGCATTCCCGGCGTCATGGCTTTCCCGGTCACGCCGCCGTCGCTGGGCCAAAGCCCGCGTGAGCGACCGGTCAATTTCGTCATTGTCACTGCTGCGCCCTACGCGGAACTGCAGAAGGTGACCAGCCAGTTCCTGGCCGAACTGGCCAAGAATCCGTCACTGACCAATATCGATACCGACCTCAAGCTCAACAAGCCGGAACTGTCGGTCGACGTCAATCGCGACAAGGCCGCCGACCTCGGCGTCCCGATCGAGACTATCGGCCGGACGCTGGAAACTTTCCTCGGTGGCCGGCAGGTCACGCGCTTCAAGCGCGATGGCGAACAGTACGATGTAATTGTCCAGGTCGCCGAAGTCGAGCGCCGCAATCCCGACGATATCCGTGACATCTACGTCCGTGGTCGCGATGGCAGCATGATTTCCCTGCAAAACCTGGTCACCGTCCGCGAAACGATCAGTCCACGCGAGCTGAATCACTTCGGCCAGCGCCGCGCCGTGACGATTTCTGCCAACCTGGCGCCGGGTTACACGCTGGGCGAGGCGCTGACCTACATGGATGGCGTTGCCAGCCAGATAGTGAAGCCGGGCTATGCTGTCGATTACAACGGCCAGTCGCGTGAATTCCGCCAGTCGTCGTCATCTCTGGCCTTTACCTTCGGTCTCGCCCTGGCTTTCATCTACCTCGTGCTGGCCGCCCAGTTCGAGAGCTTCCGCGACCCCTTCATCATCATGCTGACCGTGCCGCTGTCGATGGCCGGTGCCTTGCTCGCCCTCTGGCTGAGCGGCGGCACACTCAACGTCTATAGCCAGATCGGACTCGTCACACTGGTCGGCCTGATTACCAAGCACGGCATCCTGATTGTCGAATTCGCCAACCAGCTGCAGGAAAAAGGGGTAGCCCTGAAGGAGTCGGTCATCGAATCGGCCACCCTGCGCCTGCGTCCCATCCTGATGACGACCGGTGCCATGGTGCTCGGCGCCGTGCCGCTGGCGTTCGCCGCCGGGGCGGGGGCGGAGTCGCGGCAGCAGATCGGCTGGGTCATCGTCGGCGGCCTGCTGCTTGGTACCTTCTTCACGCTGTTTGTCGTGCCGACCGTCTATTCGCTGCTGGCTGCCCGCAAGGAGGCCGTGCTCGAAGAGGCCGTCTAGGGGGCGATGAATGCCTCGACCCGACGGGCAATCTTGTCGCCCAGCAAGGGGTCGAGGCAGTCGAAATTCTCGGCCTCGAAGGAGTTGGTCAGCCAGGTGATCTGGCGCTTGGCCAACTGGCGGGTGGCAAAGATGCCGCGGTCGCGCAATTCCTTTTTTGGCAGCGTCCCATCCTGGGCTTCCCAGGTCTGGCGATAGCCGACGCAGCGCATTGACGGCAGATCGAGGCTGAGACTGTATTTCTCGCGCAGGCTTCGTACCTCGTCGTCCAGACCGGCCAGCAACATTTCGTCGAAACGGCGGGCAATGCGCTCATGCAGCACGCCGCGGTCGGACGGCAGCAGGCCGATGGACAGCAGGTCGTAGGGCGGCTTCTGCTTCTCGCTCTCGGCCAGCAATTCGGACATCGGCCGCCCGGACAGCCGGCAGATTTCCAGGGCGCGTTGCAGGCGCTGGCTGTCGGTGGTGTGCAAACGGGCGGCGGTCGCCGGGTCGAGGCGGGCCAGTTTGGCATGCATCGCCGGCCAGCCTTCGGCGGCAGCCTCGGCGTCGATCTCGGCGCGCAGGGCCGCATCGGCCTGCGGCAGATCGGCCAGGCCGTGCAGCAGGGCGCGGAAGTAAAGCATGGTTCCACCCACCAGCACGGGCACCTTGCCGGAGGCCGTGATGTCGGCCATGGCCGCCAGCGCATCGCTGCGGAAGCGGGCGGCGGAATAACTTTCTTCGGGTGAGATGAGATCGATCAGGCGGTGCGGATAGCGGGCCAGCGTTTCCCGGTCCGGCTTGGCGGTGCCGACATCCATGTCACGAAAAACCTGGGCCCAATCGACGCTGATCAGCTCGACCGGCAAACGGTCGGCCAGCGCCATGGCCACCGCCGTCTTGCCCGAGGCGGTCGGGCCCATGATCAGGATGGCGGGTGGCAGGCGGCTTGAACTCATGGCGGCGAATGCTACCACGCAGCGGCAAAGGACGAACTCGCCGGCTGATTTGATGAATATAATCTCCCTGTTCGATCGGCTGTCCGTCTGCCGATACCTTCCAATCAGGGGCTGGCTTCATGTTCGGATTCATCAAACGCTTGTTGGGGATGGGCGGCGCAAAGCCTGCGGCCGATAGTGAGGCAAGGACTTCCCTGGCCGTTCAACCGCCCGCGGTATCGGCCAGGACGCCGACCTTTACCGGCCGCTCTTCACCCCCCGTGGTGCTGCAGCGCGACGAAATCATCGATGCCAGGACACGCATTGCCGGCTACCGTTTTTCGGCCCGTCGTCCCGAGAGCGCCCAGCAGGCCGATCCATTTTCCACCGTGGAAGTACTGGCGGCCAATAACGTTGCCGGCTTTGCCGAGCGGCGCATGGCCCTGGTGCCGCTGAGCAGCGAGGACTGGCGGCAGCAGGACTACACCCCGCTGATCGGACCGAACACGACGTTTCTGCTCGCTCTCCCCGCCAACGAGGCGCCTGCCGACGGCTGGAATGAGGTTGCCATGGCCATCCACGCAGCCGGGGCAAAAATTGCATTGGCCGGTAGCGATGTGCAGAACCACAGGGTGGCTATCCTGGCACACGCCGATTGCCTGCTGCTTGATTTTTCAGCTTTCTCTCTTGCTACCCTCGAGAAGCTGATCAACAGCCTGCGCCAGGAAAAGCCCGAATTGGCCTTCATCGCCGAAAAAGTCAGCCAGTGGCCGGAATATCGCTACTGTGTCTCACGGAGTATTGCTTATTGTCTCGGTTCGTTTACCACCGAGCAGGATGAAGAGCAGCAAGCCACCGAGATCGGCCAGAGCCGCCTGATCCTCATCGAAATGCTCAACCAGCTGCGCAAGGAGGCCGAGCTGGCGGATATTGCCCAGGTTGCCAAGCGCGACCCCGGTGTGCTGGTCAAACTGATGTCGATGGCCAACTCGCCGATGATGGGCCTGACCCAGAAAGTGGCGAGCATCGATCAGGCGATCATGGTGCTCGGTCGGGAGCGGCTCTACCGCTGGCTCTCCATCGGGATGTTCCGGGCCGGTACGGCTTCGCCGCGCGACGAGGTGCTGCTGGAGCTGGCCCTGGCGCGGGCGCGCTTTCTCGAAGCGCTGGGTCAGGAAAAATACAACAAGGCGGAGTGCGACGAACTCTTCCTGCTCGGGCTCCTGTCGCTGCTCGACGTCCTGCTTGGCGTGCCCATGAGTACGGTCGTCGAAAAGATCAGCCTGTCACCGGCTTTGCTCGAAGCCCTGCTCAACAGCAGCGGACCGCTGGCGCGCTACCTGTTGTTGTCGGTGGCCGTCGAGAAGGGGCATGTCGAGAATGTCTCCCGTCTGGCCGAGCAGCTGGGCTATACGCTCGAAACCGTCCAAGCCGCGTCACTCGAAGCACTCGGCTGGGCCGAGGAGTCGGTGCATCTCTCCGAGTGAGATTTCAGTGCAGCAGATTGGCTTCGAAAGTCGCTTCGACCTGATCCGGGAAGTGGTACTGGGCAAAATCCCGCTGCAACTCGGCTGAACGCAGGCCCGGGTTGGCGATGAAGCTGATGCCGATACGCTGTCCCTGCTTGACCAGCGTCGTGAAGGCATAGTGCCATTCGCGGGCTTCCTCGAGGCGTTCAATGACTTCGCGCTCCTTGCTGATGGCGACGCCGGCGCTTTTGAGCGACTGGATGAACAGGGTGGATTCGGTATTCGGGTTGTGGATCATGATTTCTCCGCAGGGTTTGTGGTGCTATGCCTGCTTAACGATCATGTCCACTGTTGCGCTGACGAGCGTTGTGTAGCGACGTGTAACGCTGTTTGACGAGGGGCTGTCCGGCGCTTCAGTCCTCGTCCTCGTAGCCGTGTTCCGCTTCGAGTTCCTGCGTGAATTGCGCCGCCAGCGCGGCCCGGCCGTCGCGGGTCTCGATGCGCTGGAGCAGATGCTCGAAGGTTTCGTCATCGAGTTCGCCCGAGGCACGATTGACCGACAGGACGTAGCTCAGAAAGTCGATGTTCTCGCGATCTTCACCGCTCCCCGGCGCATTGCCCAGAGCCGAAGCCAGGGCATTGGCCAGCGAGTTGGCCTGGCCCTTGGGCGGTTTCGGTGCGATGTCGCGATGGGCGGCCTGAATAATCCGGATCATGTCCGGGTGATCTTCGGGGAGAGTCTGTTCCATGGTATTTGGGTTTCACGTGGCGGGGGTCGTTAGTTTCCAGCCTGCGGGCCGCTGCGGCAAGTGGCTCAACAGGCCCGGCCGCCGGCCCGCGAGAAGCCAAAGCCGCCTTCACCTGCGCGGGCCGGCAGGATGCAGATCCTCATGGTGAGCGAACGGGCGGCCTTGTCGATGTCGGCCGGGAAGGGCGAGAAGGGGACGGAGCGTTCGACAACGGCTTTGACGAAGGCGATTTCCTCGGCCTGATCCCCGGCATTGACGACCTTGAACGACTTCATCGAGCCGTCCGGATTGAGCTTGAATTCGATGGCGGCTGGCCTCATGCCCTTGGCGCGCGGATCGTTCTTGACGAAGGCGGCGCTGCGATTGAGGCGTCTAAGCAGGCCTTCAAGATACATGTCGAGGCTGAACGGGTCGGGCGGCGCCGCATTGGGTCGCAGCTCCAGCGTTGCACTGCCCGAACTTTCCTCCCGCGCCTGCTGCCATGCCTCCTCGCGTGCCATGGCCATTGAGCGCTGGGCCAGCGTTGGCTTGGGGGCAGCCTTGGCCTTGTTGTCGAGTTCATCGAGAAAACGGTTCATGTCCGCCTTTTCGGCCGCACTCCATTGTGGCGCGCTGGCGACCGTGGTTTTGCCTGGCTTGTTCGTCGTCAGCAAGCGCGGTCGAGCCGGCTTGGTGGTCAAGGGCTTGGCGCCTGCTTCGGGCGGTGTTGCGGTTTCTGTCGACGGTGGCTTGCGCAGGCGGGCCTCGACGCGCGGCGGGCTTGAAGCCTCGCGCGGATCCTGCCGGGGAATGAGCAGGATCAGGGCGTGCATGAAGAGCGAGACGGCAAGGGCGAACAGCGGCAAGCGCCGCGCCGGTAAAAAATCGTCCAGGACCATCGACGGTGTTCCGGCTTACTGCCCGCGCAAGAACAGCTTGTCCAGCTGATCCATCGATAGTTCGGTCCACGTCGGTCGGCCGTGATTGCACTGGCCGGCGCGTTCGGTTTCTTCCATCTGGCGGAGCAGGGCGTTCATTTCCGGCACGGTGAGCAGGCGGCGGGCGCGGACGGCGCCATGGCAGGCCATGGTGGCGAGGAGTTCGTTGCGGCGGGCGGTGGCGAGCTGGGTGATGCCGTGCTCGCGCAGCTCGGCAATCAGCGACTTGGCCAGCGCGGCCGGGTCGCCGGATTGGAGCAGGGCGGGAACGGCGCGCACGCCGAGTTGATTCGGGCCGAGCGGGGCGATGGCGAAGCCGAGTTCGCTCAGGGCCTCGGCGTGTTCCTCGACGGCTGCGATGTCGAGGGCGTCGGCCGAAAAAACGGCCGGGATGAGCAGCGACTGGGTGGCGATCTGGCGATTGTCTACCGCAGTTTTCAGCTTTTCATAGAGGATGCGCTCGTGCGCCGCATTCATGTCGATGACGATGAGGCCGCGGGCATTCTGGGCAAGGATGTAGATGCCGTGCAGCTGTGCGAGGGCGTAGCCGAGGGGCGGGCCGTCGCGGTCATTGCCTTCGGCCGGCTGAAACTGCGGGGCGACCTCGCTGCGCGGCGCGGGCGACTGGCCGATGTCCTGCGCGGCGCGGGCGAAGGCGAGGTAGGCGGTCGCCGCCGGTTCGGCGACGCCGAGAGTGCCCTGGTGGCGGAGCGGTGGGGCGTAGGCGAAATTCGGTCGATTGTCCTGGTGGGCCGCCGCCGCGGGGTATTCATGGCTTGTCGTGCTGCGTGCAATCAATGGCGTCGTGCTTTCCGCCTGCACCGGCGCGGCCAGGGTGCGCTGAAGGGCGTGGAAGACGAACTGGTGCATGGCGCGCGAGTCGCGGAAGCGGACTTCGGTCTTGGCCGGATGGACATTGACGTCGACCAGTGCCGGGTCGATATTGACGAAGAGGCAGACGGCCGGCTGGCGACTGCCGTGCAGGACGTCGCGGTAGGCTTCGCGCAGGGCGTGGCTGATGATCTTGTCGCGCACGAAGCGGCCGTTGACGAAGACGTACTGGCCGTCCCTGGCATCGGTAGCACGGGTCGGGTCGATGGCGAAGCCGCTTATCGACAGCGGGCCGGCGCCGGCATCTATGGTGCGGGCGGCGCCAAGAAAATCGTCGCCGAGGATGTCGGCAATGCGCCGTGGGGCATCGGCAGGGGCGAGCTGAAATAGGTTGCGACCGTTATGGGTCAGGCTGATCGCCACGTCCGGGCGGGTCAATGCCAGACGCTTGACGGCATCGGCGCAGTGGGCGAACTCGGTGCTTTCCGATTTGAGAAACTTGCGGCGGGCCGGGGTATTGAAATAGAGGTCGCGCATTTCAACGATGGTGCCGGCCATCAGCGCAGCCGGTTCTGGTTCGGCCAGAGCTTCGCCGCGCAGTTTCCAGGCATGGCTGGCGCCGCGTTCTCGGCTGGTGATGCTCAGGCGGGCGACGGAGGCCACCGAGGCCAGGGCTTCGCCGCGAAAACCGAGGGTGCCGACGCGCTCGAGGTCGTCGAGACTGGCAATTTTGGAGGTGGCGTGGCGGGTCAGGGCCAGCGCCAGTTCGTCCCGGGCAATGCCGCAGCCATCGTCGGTGATGCGGATAAGTTTGACGCCGCCTTCTTCGAGATGCACCTGGATGACCTTGCTGCCGGCATCGAGGCTGTTTTCGAGGAGTTCCTTGAGGACGGACGCGGGTCTTTCGACCACTTCGCCAGCGGCAATCTGGCTGATCAGGAGGTCGGGTAGTCGGGCGATGGTGGGCATGGCCGGATTATAATGCGGCCTCATTCAAAGCCTGGCGCCCTGCATGGAACTCCTGACGCAATTCATCGAAATCGTCCTTCACCTCGACAAGCATCTGGCCCTCATGGTCCAGCAGTACGGTGTGTGGATCTACGGCATCCTGTTCTTTATCATCTTTGCCGAAACCGGTTTCGTCGTCTTTCCCTTTCTGCCGGGCGATTCTCTGCTTTTCGTGGCCGGTGCACTTGCGGCAATCGGCGAGGGCGGCATGAATATCTGGACGCTGATTGGTGTCCTGCTGCTCGCGGCCGTGCTCGGCAACATGGTCAATTACCAGATCGGTCGCTACTTCGGGCCCAAGGTCTTCCACTGGGAAGGGTCGCGTTTCTTCAACAAGGCAGCGCTGCAAAAGACCCATGCCTTCTATGAAGTACACGGCGGCAAAACGTTGATCATCTCGCGCTTCCTGCCGCTGTTCCGCAGCTTCGCGCCCTTCGTTGCCGGGATCGGTGCCATGTCCTACGCCAAGTTTTCGCTCTTCAACCTGATCGGTGCCGCCAGTTGGGTCGTCTCGCTGTGCCTGGCCGGCTACTGGCTGGGCAACATGCCCTGGGTCAAGCAGAACCTCTCGCTGCTCATCGTCGGCATCATCCTGCTCTCGCTCCTGCCGCTTGCCATCGGTTATCTCGCGCACCGGAAAGCCACCTGATGCGCTGGCTGGCAGTCATCCTCGTGCTGGCGCTGGCGGCCTGTTCGACGAAGCTGGACAAGGACGGCCGGACGGAATCCACGGTGGCCCCGAAATTTCTGCTCAAGTCTGAAGTCGACCGCATCGCCGACACCAATCGTGCCGAGGTGGTGACGGGCCTCATGCTGATTGCCGACAAACTCTACAAGCGCAATCCCAAGGAATGGAAAAAGGGCGGCGCACTCAGCCGCGAAGCGGCGCTTGAGCGTCTGAAAATGCGCACCCAGCGCAACTGGCCGGAGTTCAACGGTCAGCGCGAAGGGGGCGCGGCATCGCTGGCCTTCACCGAGGCGTATGCCGGCGATCGCGTCGCGGCGCTGGTGTTCGGGCTGCTGAGCATGGTCGACGCCGCCTTCGAGCACAAGGAGGAGTTCTACATCCTCGACAGCCTCAACGAAATGAAGCTCTACAACACGGCGCGCAACATGGATGTCGCCGTCTGGAAGCTCGGCCATGACCGCAATGCGGCGGGCGAACTTTTCCTGCTCTCGAACGAGCTTGATCCGGCTAACCGCAACCTCTCGTTCGAACGCGAATTCGGCCGTGTCATGGGCCTCCTCGATTTCATGGCCAAGGTCGTCGCCGACCGCAATGGCCGCAATTTTTCCCGGCTGAGCCAGTCCGTGGTCAGCGCTGTCTTTCTCCCTGTGGGTTTTTTGAAATGAAGAAGATTGTCATCCTGATTTCCGGCCGTGGCAGCAACATGGAAGCACTCATCGCCGCCCGCGATGCCGGTACGCTGCCCGTCGAAATCGCCGCCGTGATCAGCAACCGGCCCGAGGCCGAAGGACTGGAAACCGCCGCCAGGGCCAGTATTACGACGCACTTCATCAACCACAAGGCCTTTGCCGGGCGCGAGGCTTTCGACGTCAGGCTGGCCGAGTGCATCGACCAGTTCGCGCCGGATCTCGTCGTCCTCGCCGGCTTCATGCGCATCCTTTCCGAAGGTTTCGTCCGGCACTACGAAGGGCGGCTCATCAACATTCACCCCTCGCTGCTGCCGTCCTTTCCCGGTCTGCACACGCACCAGCGGGCGCTTGAAGAAGGCGTTCGCATTCATGGTTGCACCGTGCATTTCGTTACGCCGACCCTCGATCACGGCCCGGTCATCATCCAGGCCGCCGTGCCGGTGCTTGATAGCGACGACGAAGCCAGTCTGGCGGCTCGCGTCCTGCGCCAGGAGCATCTGATTTACCCGCAGGCCGTGCGCTGGTTTGTCGAAGGCAAGCTGAGTCTGGACAACGGGCGCGTCCGGCTGGCGGCAGAGCAGACCGATGGCGCCGCATTGATAGCGCCAGCGATGTACTGAGATGCCATGCCGATAGCCTTCGTCATCGCGCTCGCCGCTTCGCTCGGCATTCATGCCGCCGCGCTGTTCGGCACCGATGTCGAAGTCTTTGGCGGGGCCGATGAACCGGCGCCCTTGCGCGCCGAATTGCAGCCGCCACCACTGGCTGCGCCCAAGGCTGCCGAGAAGCCGGCGGATGCCAAGCCGCGCCCGAAGGCGGTAAAGCCGGCGCTACTGACGGCAGGCCAGCCATCGCCAGACGCCAAAGCGGTGCCAACGGTTCCTGAAACAGCGCCGCCGCCCACCGAAGCGCCGGTCAAGGTCGCACCTGCCCAGCCCCCTGCCAAGCCTTTGCTGCCGGCCAAAGGCAGCATCCGCTTCGCCATTTTCTACGGGACGCAAGGTTTCCAGGTCGGCCGTGCCGAACACACCTGGGAATTCACCGAGGACGGCCGTTACCACCTGAGCGGCATGACCAGGACGAGCGGGCTGGCGGCGCTGATCAAACCGCTGGTTTTCGAGACCGAGAGCCACGGCAGGCTGGTCGCCGGCGGACTGCAGCCCGAGCAATACCGGACGCGCAAGAACGGCAAGGATGCCAACGAAAATGCCGACTTCGACTGGTCAAGCGGCGAAGTCCGCCTGTCGCGCAGTGGCACCACTCAGGCGATCAGCATCGGGGCGCAGGATATCCTGTCGCTCAATTACCAGCTTGGCTACCTGCGTCAGCCGGAAGCGGGGGCCAATGTCGGCGTCGTCACCGGCAAGAAATACGACCGCTTCGCCCTCGACTCGTTGGGCGAAGAGGAACTTGATACGCCTGCCGGCCATTTCCGCACCCTGCACCTGCGTGCCATGGGCGATACGGTCACCGAAATCTGGATTGCCCTCGATCGCCACCGCCTACCGGTTAAAATCCGCTATACCGATAAAAAAGGCGACATCTTCGAGCAAGTCGCCACTGAATTAGAATGAACTACCCCCACACTCACTTTGTTCGTTGCCCCCCGAGGGGGCGCAGGCCTCCTTTGGGACGGCCCGGCAGGAGGCCTTACCCATGAAAGCCCGCTTCACACTCGCCCTGTTTGCCCACGCCGAAGCTGTCCTCGGCCTGCTGCTGCGCTTCGACTATCCGGCTGACGCCGTTGTCTCGCGTTATTTCCGTGAGAATCGCCAGCTCGGCCACGCCGACCGCGCCTTCGTCGCCGAAACGGTCTTTGCCGTGCTGCGCCGCGGGCGTAGCCTGGAAGCGCGCTGTGCCGGCAAGCTTTCCGACCGCCGCCGCCTGCTCGCGGCACTGGCTGTGACGCGCGGCTGGAGCCAGCGCGAACTGGCGCCGGTCCTCAAGGCGAGCGAAGAAGAATGGCTGGCTGCCGCCAAGGCCATGCCGGAAGCTGATTTCCCGCCCGCTGTCCGTTGCGATCTGCCGGACTGGTTGTACAGCCACCTTGAAGCGCAATTCGGTGCCGACGAAACGCTGGCCCTCTCCCATGCCCTCAACCAGCCGGCACCGCTTGACCTGCGCGTTAATACGCTCAAGGCCAATCGTGAAGACGTGCTCGCCAAGCTGGCAGAAGATGGCATCGCCGCCATGCCCGGCCCGCTCTCGCCCATCGCTGTTCGCCTGCGCGACAAGCCGGCGCTGGCCAAGCACCCGCTGTTCATCGAAGGTGCGGTCGAGGTGCAGGACGAAGGCAGCCAGTTGCTCGGCTTCCTGCTCGAACCCAAACGCGGCGAAATGGTCGTCGATTTCTGCGCCGGAGCCGGTGGCAAAACGCTGCTGCTTGGTGCCCTGATGCGCAACACCGGTCGCCTCTACGCCTATGACGTCTCCGACAAACGGCTCGCCAACCTCAAGCCGCGTCTGGCCCGTTCCGGCCTGTCCAACGTTCATCCGGCCCGCATCGAGCATGAGCGCGACACCAAGATCAAGCGTCTGGCCGGCAAGGCCGACCGCGTGCTGGTCGATGCGCCGTGTTCCGGTCTTGGCACCCTGCGCCGCAATCCGGACCTCAAATGGCGTCAGGACGAAGCCTCGGTGGCCGAACTGACCGTCAAACAGGCCTCGATTCTGGCGGCGGCAGCGACCATGGTCCGTCCCGGCGGTCGTCTGGTCTATGCGACCTGCAGCCTGCTGACAGCGGAAAACGACGCTATCGTCACTGCCTTCCTGGCCAGCCATCCTGATTTCATGCTGGTCCCGGCCTCGGCCATCCTGGCCAAGCAGGGCATCGCTTTCGACGGCGACATGCTGCGTCTGCTGCCGAATCAGCACAACACCGACGGGTTCTTTGCCGCCGCCATGGAACGCAAGGCATGAGGGAAAAAAGCCCGGCGCTGCGCCTGATCAACGACCTGCTCGCCGATTTTGGCGATCCGGGCTTTGTCTGGCAGGTGGTCGCCCTGCTTGTCTGTATCGGTCTCACCG
>CAIYYE010000334.1 GCA_903930395.1 uncultured beta proteobacterium | reverse complement strand
CATGTTGCGCAGTTTTTCAGCTGTCTCCATTTGGCTGCTAGCCTGCTCATGCAGGGCCATCAGCATCCGGAACTCGAGCCGCAATATCTCGCGCTGCGCCTCCTTGGCTTCGCCACGCAGGAAGAGATCGGTCGCCAGGCGCAGGGAAGGCTCGGCATCGCCCCCGCCACCGGACAGCATCAGGCGATCCTGCACGGGCCTTGGCGTCGGCCGTTTTTCGGCGCGCCGCACCGGCAATCGGGGAGGTGCATCGACGACCGGCGCAGGTACGGGCCGCGCCCTGACTGCCGGGCGTACCGTCAAACGTTCGACGGTGGGCGCCGCCTCAGCCTGACGGGGCGTCATGGCCGGGGAAACATCCGCCCCCGGCGGCGATGCCATCAAAATATAGCTGCGGGATATTTCATGTCCGCAAGCGAGGTGAACCGCCAATTGCACGATCGGTTCACGTAGCGGCGTGTCAGAACGAATGTCAAGAACCGGCTGCGCGCCTTTGCGAAGGCTGAACGCAGCTTTCTTGAGCCAGGGCAAATCGTCCGAAGCGGAGGGCGGCACAAGGCGAAAACAGCCGGCCTCCAGTTTCTGACCTTCCACACCGAGCACATCGATTTCGAGCCGCAAGGGCTGACCCAGAACCGGCTGACCGCGCATATCGCCAAGGCCAACCGCAGATGCCCCGCCTGACACGGCAAGCATGAACAGCAACAATGAATAGCGACGAGCGAAGCGAGTCAAAGACAAAACTCCAAATAACATCAAATTTGGTGAATTGTAGCTGTTATTTCTTGGCCAGATAAACCGAATCATCGAAGCTGGCAACCCATTGGGGGCGGTAAATCACAAACAGCGTCATCATCATTCCTGACAACCACGCTTCGGAAAATGCCAACAGCAGAAAATAGGGGAAATACTCGCTGATCAGATAGTCCCATTCGTAGGCACCAGCCAGAGCCAGCAGACTCGTTGCCGCAAAGCCGACGCCAATGATCGTCAGCGCCGCCCCGAAAAAACCATTGACGAAGATATAGACAAAGAAATGGCGAGGCAAGGCGCGGGAAAATACGCGGAAAAAGATCTGGCTCAGGCCGACGCTCAATCCCGCCAGCAACAAGGCATTGGCCGCATAGGCAAACGGCCCGGCCTCACCATTGATGGTAATGCCCAAAGTCACCAGGGAAAGTCCGATGAACGCCAGATGCGGCCCAAAGCTCAGGGTAAATACCGTCGCCCCCAGCAGGTGAAAATCAAGGCCCGGCTTGACCCCGGCCTTGAGACTCCAGATCAGGGTGAGCAGAACAATCATCCCGAGCCAGACATTGAGTTGTTCGGAATCCCTGAGACGGGCCCACGGAGCCCGCCAAAGACTATGGGCGAAAAACAGTAGCCAGGCGATCCAGGCCGCCCAGTACCATCCTTCGCCCAGCAGAGTATCTGTCAGATTCACATGACAATTCTAGCCGACCGCCGCCACCAACTGCGGCACGACCTCGAACAAATCGCCGACCAGCCCATAATCGGCGACCTGGAAGATCGGCGCATCGGGGTCCTTGTTGATGGCGACGATGACTTTCGACTCTTTCATGCCGGCCAGATGCTGGATGGCTCCTGAAATCCCGACGGCGATGTAGAGCTGCGGCGCGACGATCTTGCCGGTCTGGCCGACCTGATAGTCGTTCGGCACGAAGCCGGCATCGACGGCGGCACGAGAAGCGCCAAGGGCGGCGCCGAGCTTGTCGGCAAGCGGTTCGAGCAGGGTGTGGTAGTTCTCGCCACTGCCCAGACCACGACCACCGGAAACGATGATCTTGGCGGCGCCCAGTTCGGGACGCTCGGACTTGGTCAGTTCGCGGTGGGTCAGCGTGCTCTGTGCCGTATCGGCGGCGGCAGCGATGGCTTCGACCGGGGCATTGTTGCCGGCGGCGACGGCATCGAAAGCGGTGGTCCGCACGGTGATGACCTTGACGCTGTCGGCGCTCTTCACCGTCGCCAGCGCATTGCCGGCGTAGATCGGGCGGACGAAGGTATCGGCCGATTCAACGCCGGTGATTTCGGAAATCTGGGCGACGTCGAGCAGCGCAGCGACACGCGGCAGCAGGTTCTTGCCGAAGGTGGTGGCCGGGGCCAGGATGTGGCTGTAGCCGGATGCGTTGGCGATGACCAGCGCCGTCAGGTTCTCGGCCGTCTGGCTCTGGTAGTGGGCGGCGTCGGCGACCTTGACGGCGCTCACGCCCTGCAGGCTGGCGGCGGCCTGCGCGGCAGCGGCGCAGTTGCTGCCGGCGACGAGGACATGAATGTCGCCGCCAATCTTCTGGGCCGCAGCAACGGTGTTGAGGGTGGCGGCCTTGAGGCTGGCGTGGTCGTGTTCGGCGATTACAAGTATGGGCATTGGTTTCTTCCTCAGGCCGCCTCGGAGCGACCGGTAGATGATTGAAGACGGGGGGCTCGGCGGCGAATCGCGATTCGCTTGACTCGCATCCCCGCTAGCGGGGCCCCTGCTCGGTAGCTCACGCGATTACCTTGGCTTCGTTCTTGAGTTTGTTGACGAGTTCGGCGACATCGGCGACGCGGATGCCGGCACTGCGCTTGGCGGGTTCGGCGACCTTGAGCGTGCTCAGGCGCGGTGCGACATCAACACCGAGGTCGGCCGGCTTGACGGTGTCGAGCGGCTTCTTCTTGGCCTTCATGATGTTGGGCAGCGTGGCGTAACGCGGCTCGTTGAGGCGCAGGTCGGTACTGACGACAGCGGGCAGCGAGATTTCAAGCGTTTCGAGACCGCCGTCGATTTCGCGGGTAACGGCCGCCTTGCCGTTGGCGATGACGACCTTGGAGGCGAAGGTGGCTTGCGGCCAGTTCTGCAGGGCGGCGAGCATCTGGCCGGTCTGGTTGGCATCGTCGTCGATGGCCTGCTTGCCGCAGATGACGAGTTGCGGTTGTTCCTTGTCGCACAGTGCCTTCAGAAGCTTGGCGACGGCCAGCGGCTGGAGGTCGACATCGGTTTCGACGAGGATGCCGCGGTCGGCACCAATCGCCATGGCCGTGCGCAGGGTTTCCTGGCAGGCGGCGACGCCGCAGGAGACGGCGATGACTTCGGTCGCGATGCCGGCTTCCTTGAGGCGCACGGCTTCTTCGATGGCGATTTCGTCGAAGGGGTTCATGCTCATCTTGACGTTGGCCAGATCAACGCCGGAACCATCGGCTTTGACGCGAACCTTGACGTTGTAATCAACGACGCGTTTTACGGGTACGAGAATTTTCATGGGAATCTCCGCCTGTCTAGGCAAAAAGAAGCCCCGCCGGCCACTCGGCCGGGGGGCAAACGCAAGACTTACTCGATGGCGAGCGCCGAATTGGCGTGCTGACGAAGAACGTACTTCTGGATCTTGCCGGTCGAGGTCTTTGGCAATTCGCCGAACACCACGGTCTTCGGCACCTTGAAGCGGGCCAGATGGGCGCGGCAGTGCTCGATGATCTCGATATCAGTGCACTTGGCATCAGCCTTCAGTTCAATGAAGGCAGCCGGCACTTCGCCCCACTTCTCGTCGGGCTTGGCGACCACGGCGGCAGCGATGACAGCCGGGTGGCGATAGAGGACATCCTCGACTTCGAGCGACGAGATATTCTCGCCGCCGGAGATGATGACGTCCTTGGATCTATCCTTGATCTTGACGTAGCCGTCGCTGTGCACCACGGCCAGGTCGCCGGTGTGGAACCAGCCGCCGGCAAATGCTTCTTCCGTCGCCTTCGGGTTCTTGAGATAACCCTTCATGACCAGATTGCCGCGGAACATGATCTCGCCCATCGTTTCACCATCCCAGGGCACGGCTTCCATCGAAACCGGGTCGAGCACGGCAATCGCTTCCTGCATGTGGTAACGCACGCCCTGACGGCCATTGCGCGCCGCGCGCAGATCAATCGGCAGCTTGTCCCACTCCGGGTGTTTGGCGCAGACCGATGCAGGGCCGTAGGTTTCGGTCAACCCGTAAACGTGGGTGATGTTGAAACCCATCTGCTCGCAACCTTCGATAATCGCGGCGGGAGGCGCGGCGCCAGCAATCAGGCCATTGACCTGATGCTCGATACCCTCCTTGAGCGCAGCCGGGGCGT
>CAIYYE010000333.1 GCA_903930395.1 uncultured beta proteobacterium | reverse complement strand
CCGACCTGCTCGCCGTCATCACCGATCTCTTTTCGGCGCCCGACATCACGGCCCGCGCCGCCGCCTATCAACGTCTTTTCGAGGAAGCCCAAGCATGACCTCTCGCAACCAGCAACTGTTCGAACGCGCCCAGCGCCACATTCCCGGCGGCGTCAATTCGCCGGTCCGCGCTTTCCGCTCGGTCGGCGGCACCCCCTGTTTCTTCCAGAAGGGCGTCGGCCCTAAGGTTCAGGATGCGGACGGCAAGTGGTACACCGACTACGTCGGCTCCTGGGGCCCGATGATCCTCGGCCACGCCCATCCGGACGTCATCGCTGCCGTCCAGGCTGCCGTCGTCGACGGCCTTTCCTTCGGCGCACCGACCGAGAAGGAAGTCGATATCGCCGACCTGCTCTGCGAACTGGTGCCCTCGATGGACATGGTCCGCCTCGTCTCCTCGGGCACCGAAGCGACCATGAGCGCCATCCGCCTGGCCCGCGGCCATACCGGCCGCGACATCCTGATCAAGTTCGAAGGCTGCTACCACGGTCACTCCGACGGCCTGCTGGTCAAAGCCGGCTCCGGCCTGCTCACTTTCGGCAATCCGTCCTCAAGCGGCGTGCCCGCTGGCGTGGCCGAAAGCACCATGGTCCTGACCTACAACAACCCACAGGAACTGGCCGATGCCTTCGCCAAGCATGGCGACAAGATCGCCGCCGTAATCGTCGAACCGGTCGTCGGCAACATGAACCTGATCGCCCCGACAGCCGAATTCCTCAATGCCATGCGCGACTTGTGCACCCAGTACGGCGCCGTGCTGATTTTTGACGAGGTGATGACCGGCTTCCGCGTCGGCCTGAAGAGCGCCCAGGGGCTCTTCGGCATCACGCCTGACCTGTCCACCTTCGGCAAGGTAGTCGGGGGCGGCATGCCGCTCGGCGCCTTTGGCGGCAAACGCGAAATCATGGAACGCATCGCCCCGCTTGGCCCGGTCTATCAGGCCGGCACCCTGTCGGGCAATCCGATCGCCACGGCCGCCGGTCTGGCCACGCTCAAGCTCATTCAGGCACCGGGTTTCTACGAGGCCCTGACGGCCAAGACCAAGGCGCTGTGCGATGGCCTCGTCGCCGCTGCGAAAAAGCACGGGGTAGCCTTCGCCGCCCAGAATATCGGCGGCATGTTCGGCCTCTACTTCGCCGAGAAGTGCCCCGGCACCTACGACGAAGTGCTGGCCTGCGACAAGGAAGCCTTCAACCGCTTCTTCCACGCCATGCTGACCGCCGGACATTACTTTGCGCCGTCCGCCTTCGAAGCTGGTTTCGTCTCGGCAGCGCACAGCGACGCCGACATCGCGGCGACCATCGCTGCTGCCGACGCCTATTTCGCCACACTGAAATGAGCTCTGGCTCGGCCTGGCTGATCCTGTTCATCGCCGGCCTCTGCGAGGTCGGCTGGGCCGTCGGGATGAAATATACCGAGGGCTTCAGCCGGCTCTGGCCGAGTATCTGGACCGTGCTCGGCATGGCGGCCAGCGTCATCCTGCTCGCCTGGTCGCTGAAAACCCTGCCGCTGGGCACCGCCTATGCCGTCTGGACTGGCATAGGCGCGGTCGGCACGGCAATTCTCGGCATCTACCTCTTCGACGAACCGCGCGACGCCCTGCGCCTGGCCTGCATCGCCCTGATCGTCGCCGGCATCGTCGGGCTAAAACTGGTCACCGCGGAGGGTGATTAGTCGGTAGTTGCTACCGATTGACGGCTATTTCAACGAGGATGCCGACAAGTTCAGGGCGCGCGCCTCTTCCAGCTTTTTCCGGGCTTCGCGTTGTTCGGCCTGACGTAGCGCCAGATAGGTCAACCAGCCGACGATACCCATGCCGACCGTAAATGCACCATAGGCGACAGGCCAAGGCACACCGGTCGTCATCATGGAAAACTCGGACATGCCGCCAATGCCGGCCAGAATATTGATCGGCATGAAGATGATCGACAGCTTGGTCAGTTTCGACACGCGCTGGTTCTGGTTGATGTTGATGAAGCCGACAACGGCATCCATCAGGAAGTTGATCTTGCCGAACAGGAAAGACGTATGCCCGTCGAGCGACTCGATGTCGCGCATGATCTGCCGCGAATCCTCAAGTTGCGCCGGGGAGAGGAACTTGCCGCGCATCAGGAAGGAAACGGCGCGCCGGGTATCCAGCACATTGCGCCGGATGCGTCCGTTCAAGTCCTCCTGCCACGCGATGTCGGCCAGGATGTTGCCGGCCTCATCGTCGGTCACCTTGGTGTTCAACACCTTCTTGCCGACCGATTCCAGTTCGGCATAGACGTCTTCGAGCCTATCCGCTGAATATTCCGCATCGGCGGCGTAAAGGTCGAGCAGCACGTCGGTGCCGTCATTGACGTAGCCGGGCTTGGTGCGGGCGCGCAGACGCTGCAGCCGGAAGACCGGCAGTTCTTCGGTCCGCACCGAGAACAGGATGTCCTTGTGCAGGATGAAGGCGACGGCCACGTTGCGCGATTCGTCCTCGAGATCAAGCAGGAAGTCAGAGTGCAGATGCACTTCGCCGTTGTCCTCGATATAGAAGCGGGCACTGGCCTCAAGGTCGGTCAGGTCTTCCGGATCGGGAATTTCCAGATCGAAATACTTGCCCACCCATTCGCGCACGCGCGGTGTCGGGGCCACGAGGTCGACCCAGATCGGCGTGATGTTGGCCAGCTGAACCGGACGGTCGACAGTGATCTGGCGCAGTCGGCCATTGTGCAACTCGAAGGCATTGACCATCACCTTGGTGCTGGTGTGGTGGGCGTCGCCGAGCAGGTCTTCGCAGATTTCCTCGGAGAGCAATTCCATGATGGAATCGATCCGCTCCTCGGCTATTTCCTTCCACGCGACGAGCCGGTCTTCTTCGGGCAGAGCACTGAGGATGAGGGCAATGGTGACCGTCGGCATGCGCGCAAACAAGTGGCGCAACTCGACGATGTGCTGACGCTGGACCAGGCTTTCAACGACATCATGGCGCCCCGAATCCTGGCGTCGCGAAACCTCTTCTACCAGCTTGTGCTTGGCGAGCAGGTTCTGCACCTCGGCCAAGTCATCCTTGACGGTGTCAGCTTCGGTCAGGTTGGGTTGTTCGCTCATGATGCGTCATGGTGCAGTGCGCAATAGGTGCGCCATTCTAGCACCGCAATTGGGCAGCTAGTCGCCAATCAGGGGATCTCTGCACTCGGCATACGCCCGATGATGATGGCGGTTTTTCTCCCCAGACCTGGCGCATTCCGGTTCCGGTCGTAGAGGCGCGGATTCGGCACCATGCCGGCCAGGCGCGCCGCCTGTTCCGGACCGAGCTGGGCGGCGCCGATGTTGTAATAGTGACGGGCCGCTGCTTCAGCCCCGAAAACACCGTTACCCCATTCGATTACATTGAGGTAGACCTCGAAAATCCGCCGCTTGCTCCACAGGTTTTCCAACATCAGGGTAATGATCGCCTCTTCGGCCTTGCGAAAATAGGACTTGTTCGGCGTCAGAAAAAGATTCTTTGCCAGTTGCTGGCTGATAGTCGAGCCACCGGCTGCATAGCGACCTTTTTTCTGGTTCTTTTCCATGGCTTTCTGGATTCCTTCCCAGTCGAAGCCTTCATGATCGACGAACTTTGCATCCTCGGCCGCGATGATGGCGCGTTTGAGGTGTACCGAAATCCGCTCATAAGGCACCCATTGCTGCTTGATCCGGGCCTCGGGTGTTTTCTGGCGCAATTCGGCCAGCCGGATTTGCATGAAGCGGGTTTCGCCGGGATTGACCCAGCCCCAGAGCAGCACCCAGCCGAGCAGCCATAACTGCCAGACGAGAAACAAGCCAAGCAGCCCGAGCAAACCCCACTTGAGCCAGCGACCGACCGCTCTCATTGGCCGAGCTTGGCTCTCAGCTCAGCCAGCACCGGAGCGGCCGTCGGACGAACGGCGCGCCAGACGAAAAACGCCTCGGCCGCCTGTTCGACGAGCATGCCGAGGCCGTCAGCACAGCGGCCCGCCCCCTGGGCGCGAGCCAAGGCGAGAAAGGGCGTTTCACCCTTGCCATACATCATGTCGTAGGCCAGACCACCCGCCACGAAGATCCCGGGCGGCAAAGGCAGGCTTTCGCCAGAAAGGCTGGCCGAGGTGGCATTGATCACGATATCGAAACTTTTGCCGGCACTATCGGCGAAATTACCCGCATCAACCGTCGCCATATCGGCAAATGATGCAGCCAGAGCCAGCGCCTTGTCGGCGCTGCGGTTGGCGATGAACAGGGAAGCGGGATTTTCCGCCAGTAGCGGCGCAATGACACCGCGTGAGGCGCCGCCAGCACCGAGCAGCAGGATGCGTTTGCCGGCCAGCGCATAGCCGAGGTTGTGCGTGATGTCGCGGACCATGCCGGCGCCATCGGTGTTGTCACCGAAAATTTCATTGCCGTTAAAGACCAGCGTATTGACCGCACCAGCCCGCGCCGCGCGCTCGGACAAGCGCGTCGCCAGACGAAAGGCCTCTTCCTTGAAGGGAACCGTGACATTCGCCCCCTGGCCGCCGGCCGCGACAAATTCGGCGACGGCCTGCAGAAAGCCGTCGACCGGCGCCAGACGCGCTTCATAGCGCAGATCCTGCCCCGTTTCGTCGGCGAAAGCAGCATGAATGGCCGGCGATTTCGAATGGGCTATCGGGTTGCCAAAAACGCAGTACAGATCACTCATTTGTTGCCTGTATTGAGGGCATCGCCCTGGGTGAAATACCAGGTCCGGGCAAAGGACAGCACGGTCGCTCCGCCCAGCGCCTGCTGCGGGATCGCCCCGAAGGGTGCCGACATCCTCAGGATGCGCAGGGCCGCCTGATCAAGCACCTTGTGACCCGAGGATTTCGAGATTTCGGCACTGTACAGGCTGCCATCCTCGGCACGCAGTTCGACGAAGATGACCACTGCGCCATAGAGCTTGCCACGCGCCTCGGGCGGGTAGTTGAGCGTACCGATGCGCTCGATTTTCTGTTTCCAGGCATCGAGGTAGGCGGCCAGACCGTATTCCTCAGTGCGCGCCCCGACAAACTTCTTGCGCGGCCGCTTGCTGTATTCGTCCGCCGTCTTGCTGATCTCGCCTTCGAGGCGGGCCATGGCCCGGGCCGACTCGGCCAGGTCCAGACCGCTGATGGTTTGCACCACCGGCAAGGGCTGTTCGGTCGCCGTATTGGCTGCAGCCACGGTACGCAGGCTCTTGGCCTGGGTGAGCAATCTTTGCTGGGCGGTTTCCAGTTCCTGGACGCGGCGCTGCATCTGCTGCACCGATTCGCCATCGTTCTTTTGCGGCGTCGGGGGCAATGGCGTCTTGGCCCGCCGGTCTTCATCCGTATTGCCGCCACCATCAAGGTTGGCCTGCGCCAGGGCCTGCGCGTCGCTCGGCTTGCGCGACGACTTGGCATTGACCAGGATGATGTCCATGGCCTTTTCGCGGAAGGCTTTGGAGGTATCCGGAAACTTGAAATTCAGGACCAGAATCAGCCCGTGAAAAAGCACGGAAAAACCCAACGCCAGCCACAGGCGCCTATCCTGCCTGGCCGCCAGCGAGCGGCGTAGGTCAGCCCGCTTGCTCACTGCTCATCCTCCTCCACCGCCGCGACCGGACTGTTGTCACCGAGCAGGCTCAGAAAACGACAACTGACTTCCGGTGCCAGGAGGTCAAGGCTGTCGACCGTCAAACGCACGCGCTGCCCGGCGACCAGATCGGCCGGAAGCGAAGGCACGCGCAAGAGCAGTGGCAGATGGTCGAGCTTGACGCTCTGCTCACGGCGCACGGTCGCATCGATTTCGCTCAAACCCTGCTGCTGTATCCAGCGCAGGCACCAGTAACGCTCCATCTGGCGCTGAAAATCGGCGTAAGCAGCATACGTCAGCTCAAAATCCCGCATGGCGCCGAATAATTCAGCCGATTTCTGGGCAAAAGCCGGGGTTTCGCCCTTCAGGCAGGCGATCAGCTGCCATTGATTGACCATATCGCAGTAACGGCGCAGCGGCGAGGTCATCCACGCATATTGCGGTACGCCGAGGCCTTCGTGCGGCAGCGGCGAGGTCGTCATGCGCACCTTGCCCTGCGTTTGCGCCCGGTACAGGCAGGCGATGTTCTTCTCGGCAAGCAGGCCGCCCCATGTCGAGTTGGCGACGATCATCAATTCGGCCACCAGCTTGTCGAGCGGGCTGCCGCGCTTGCGTTCGGAAATACCGACGGTACAACTGTCCGGATCGGCCAGGTCACCGACGATCTCGAAGTTGTAGTCGTTGATGCCCTGCATCGCCGAGGGCTTGCCGCGCCGGCCTTCGCAGGCATTGGCGAAGTGCCAGAGATGGACCAACTCATCCTTGAAAGGCTGGTCGGGCAAGGGGCCATTGATCGTTTCAGCGTTGAACCACGGCTCGATTTCATGGTGGCGCAGGTTGGCGGCGATATGCACCATTTCCAGCCGCGATTCGTGATTCAGGATTTCCAGCGAGTCATTGACCGTCAGGTAGAGCGACACGGCCGGGCAATCGCTGCCGCCAGCCAGCGTGTAGTTCTGGACCACAGCGTCGGGCAGCATGGTGATCTTGTTGCCGGGCATATAGACCGTCGACAGCCGGGCGCGGGCAATGCCGTCGAGCGGCGAACCATGTTCGATGGCCAGTCCCGGTGCGGCGATGTGGATGCCGATGCGCGAACCGATGCCGGGCAGCCTGACGACCGACAGGGCATCATCAATCTCGGTGGTATTGGCATCGTCAATCGAAAAGGCGCGGACATCAGCGCGCGGCAGATCACGCGGCAGGGTCGGAGCATCCAGGGCAGGGAAGCCCGTGCCCTTGGGGAACTGCTCGTGCAGGAAACGCCGGTAATGCAGGAAGTAGGGCGACTTGATGGCGCCACACTTGAACAGCAACTGCGCTGCCGTCATGCCGGTTTCGGCGCAGGCGGTTTCAAAGGCCTTGGTTTCCGGCTTGTTGCGATCCGGCGCGTAGAGCAGGGCATCGGTCAGCGCGCCGATTTCCGGCGGCAGGCGGAATTCCTTCAGCTCGACGATCCAGCCTTCCATCGCGAGCGCTTGCTGACGCTTTTTTTCAAGACTGGCCAGAGCAGCTGCGAGAATGTCGGGAGGCGCCTTGCGGAAGCGGCCCTTGCCTTTGCGATGGAAATAGACGGGCGCGGCGTGCACGGCAAGCAGCACCGCCGCCGCTTCGACCGGGCTGGGCTCGTGTCCGTAGTAATCACGGGCAAAATCCAGAAACGAAAATTCGCCATCGTTCACGCACTCCCACAGGAAATCCGGTTCGATTTCTTCGGCCAGCGGCGTTGCCTGATCAAGCAGTGCCGCGGCGGAAGGTTTCTCAAAACGCAGCAACACCGTCGCCGCCTTGATCTTGCTGCGCTTGCCGCTCGGCATTTCGACCTGCAACGAGCTATCGTTGTCAGCCATGATGCTGCCGGCCTTGAAGCCGCCATCTTCTTCAAACAATACGTTCATCGACGGATTATAGCCCAGCGAATTCAATGATTTGGGGGATGAAGCGGGGAAATTGCGTGAACCCGTGATCGCCGCCCGGCAAGACCGTTTGCCGGCAACCGGCATAGAAATCGACGGCCCGTCGGTAATCCAGCACCTCATCGCCCGTTTCGACGAGCAGCCAGTAATGCGCCGGCGTCGGTCTGGCGACCTGCGCCCGCAGTTGCAAGGCGTGCGCTTCGGTAAAGGTGAAGCGTTCGCCACTATGGAAATTGGCATGATCGCCGACGAACTGCGTCAGATCGAGGCGATCCACCGTGGCCGGATTGATCAATACCGCCTTCAAGCCGTATTTCTCCGCCAGATGATTGGCGTAATGGCCGCCCAGCGACGAACCGATCAGGGTAACCGGCCCATCGGCCTGTTCGATCAGCCGACTGACGCTGGACACTGCTTCATCCGGAACCGGCGACAGTTGCGGACAGACGAACTGCGCCGCCATACCGCGCCGCGCCATCTCTTTCGCCAGCAGCTGCGATTTCCACGCCGCTGGCGAGGAGCAGAAGCCGTGCAGATAAACGATCAGGCCGCCGTCCATTGCACCCAACCAAAGTGGGCAGTCATCAGGACAACAATGCCGAACACGATGCGATACCACGCGAAGGGCGTGAAATCATGGCTGGAAATAAAACGCAGCAGCCAGCGCACACACAAGAAGGCCGAAACAAAGGCAGAAATGAACCCGACCACCCACATGCCGATATCGTCGGCATTGAGCAGGGCTCGCTCCTTGTACAACTGATAGACGGTGGCCGCACCCAGCGTCGGAATGGCCAGGAAAAAAGAGAATTCGGTCGCCGCCTTGCGCGACAGGCCGAAAAGCAGGCCGCCGATGATCGTCGCGCCAGAGCGCGACGTGCCGGGGATCAGCGCCACCGCCTGCGCAAAACCCATTTTCAGGGCGTCAAGCAGGGTCATTTCTTCAACCGTCTGCACCCGGATGGTGTGCTCCCGCTTTTCGGCCCACAGAATGACAAAGGCACCCAGAATGAAGGTCGTCGCCACGGCAATCGGATTGAACAGATTGGCCTTGATCGCCTTGCCGAAAGCCAGCCCGAGAATAGCCAGCGGCAAAAAAGCTACGAACAGGTTGAGGATGAATTTCTGCGCCGCCCTGTCGCTGAAAGCGCCGCGCGCCACCACCAGCAGACGCTCGCGATACTCCCAGACAACCGCCAGGATGGCGCCGGACTGGATGACAATTTCGAACAACTTGCCACGATCATCGTTGAAATTCAGCAAATCGCCGGCCAAAATCAAATGCCCCGTCGACGAGATCGGCAGGAATTCGGTCAGCCCCTCGACGATGCCGAGGATAAGTGCCTTGAGGAGAAGAATCGGGTCCATGACGTGCGGCCTGCGCTTATAGCAAGTTGGGAAGGCCGCATTCTACTATCCCGGATGAGTCAGCACTTCGAGTTCGGCCAGCCAATACAGCGCCTGCTCCCGAGTTTCACCACACATCTCAACCGATGGCTGCAGGCCACCGCAGCAAGATGGCCGTTCCGGCCGGCCGAAAATCCGGCAGCGCAAGGCCGCATCGAGATGCCGGCACGGCTCTCCAGCCGGCTTCTTCAGCGAACTGATCGAGGGTGCGATGCAGCAAGCACCGCACCCTTGGCGGCAGGCTATCGCCAAAATCAGACCTTGCTGTAAACCTCAGCCCCGGCCTTGACGAACTCCACCGATTTCACTTCCATCCCCTTCTCCAGCGCGGCCGCTTCATCGAGCCCCTGCTGCGCCGCGAATTCCCGAACCTCTTGCGTGATCTTCATCGAACAGAAGTGCGGGCCGCACATGGAGCAGAAGTGGGCGACATTGGCTGATTCCTTGGGCAGGGTTTCGTCGTGGAAGGACTTTGCCTTGTCCGGATCGAGGCCGAGGTTGAACTGGTCGTCCCAGCGGAATTCGAAACGGGCCTTGGACAGGGCGTTGTCGCGAATCTGCGCGCCGGGGTGGCCCTTGGCGAGATCGGCGGCATGGGCGGCAAGCTTGTAGGTG